>CAZTWI010000023.1:422-8919 GCA_964617685.1 uncultured Candidatus Saccharibacteria bacterium
GATCGGGCTGGCTATTCTCATTATTCTGAGTATTACCCAGTGGCCGATTATATATAGAGCTTTAGAAGAAATAAAAGCAAGCGATCCTCTCTATCTGGCGCTTGCTTTTGCCTTGTACTGGATAGCTCTGCCCCTAACAGCGGTCAGTTTCAGAATATTATCGGCTAAGAAAATCAGTATATGGACTAATTCACTAGCGCAATTAGCAGGCAGCGGGCCCGGCCGTATTGTACCTGGCGGCTTAGGGCGGCTTGGTCTTTCAGTCGTTCATTTGCATAAATTGGGGATCGAGACCTCCAGATCGATAATTATTTCAGTAACCAGCAATATAATCGGGATAGTAGTTACAATTCTGGCAGTTTTACTACTTAGCGCAACTAATGAAAATGCATCCAGGCTGTTAAGCGGTTATACGCTCATAACCCCTATTTTGACTCTTTCACTCGTGATAATCAGTATTATTGCAATTGGCATGTGGCTAGTGCATGCCCACAGAACCAGGAAAGCTATCTTAAAACTCAACCGTCAATGGAAAGATCAAATCTTACTTATTATTAAAAATCCGGTGATGTTACTCAAATTAGTTGGAATTGCAGTACTGATTTTGCTAAGCAATGCTTTGATCTTATGGTTCTGTGCGTCTGCCCTGCAAATTCATATTTCACTATCTGATGCCTTGCTCGCGCTTAGCGCCGGAGTATTCATCGGTGGAATCATGCCGACACCTGGAGGTATTGGAGCTGTAGAAGCCGGCATCATTGCAGTGTTTATTATACTCGGTTACAGTGCGCACGAATCAACCAGCATCGCCCTTCTATTTAGGGCGATCACTTACATACAGCCGTTGATACCAGGAATGGCCGCCTACTTATATCTGAGAAAACGCAAATTACTTTGATTTTATCCCCAAACGAGGCCAGAAAACTACACCCTCAATATTTACGTCGGACACGGGACCGTAGGCTCTACTATCTGTTGAGTAGTTTTTATTGTCGCCCTCCAAATACACGCTTCCGTCTTCAATTTTCATAATCCGCTTAATGACCTCGTGTCCGTCTACGTAAGCAACTACGACTTGCCCGACTCTAAAGTTCCTCACCTGATGGGCAATCACTAGCTGTCCTTCAGTTAACGCAGGCGACATGCTGCTACCCACAACACGGCGAATAAAAATCATTTAGTTGCGTCAGCAAACATATGGGAAATATCATGAACCATATCAATTAACTTGTCGCATTCCTCAATACTCATATGTTGTTTAACTGCTCCGCACTGTTTGGTGGCTTTCCAGAATTTGTCATGAAGGTCTGGAAATTTTTCTAAATGTTCTGGTTTGAAGTAGTCGCTCCACAATAAATACAGCTGGTCTTTACACTTCTTACAGGTTGCTGCCGCATGAGTCATAGTGTCTGTCTCGTAGATTCCACAAGGCACGTCACAATGCGCATAAACTGGTTTAATAAATCTTTCAAACATTCTTATTCCCCCTTATATTTATTATACAGACGATGAGCTAGACTATGCTAAGTTTTGGACGGTTCTTCATATTTGCAACCCTAACTGTACTTTCAGCCTCTTCAATTTTCATAGGCCTGATCATCCCAAAACTTACTGAATCTTCTAATTCGTCTCTTCTGTTAATATTATTATTCTGAATAATATCTTTTATTGCATAGGCCCAGCCGGGAAACTTATTTGTGTATTCTGAATGCCAATCATCTCCAAAATATATCTCATCTGTCGATGGATCCGCTAGATAAGTTGCAAAAAATCCGCTGAAAGAATGCAGTCCGCTCTCTTTATCCTTCGGATTAAAGATTCTATTACCTTTTGCGGTTTGTTCATTTAGCTTAGACATAATTAACATACCGATACCATACCTATGAATGTAAGCAAGAGATTCTTTCTTGATATTTACATAATCAACAGAAGGCGCGCCGAACCCAACGACTTCACTATAAGTAGCTTGCGTGGTTAGAAAGACTTGTTTAATAAATTGCAGATTCGGCCTTACAACCGTTGTCTTTTTATGCCCAAAATTATTACTAATTTCAATTCTTGGATCTTCTGGATTATCTCTTGTAGGTAAGAGCAGACCTGGTGATTCTTCCTCAACTTTCTGTAAAATATTTTCGTTTATTCCAATGTATGAAGCTAGTTTAGTAACACGCCCTAAGTTATGAGCTGTAGAGCTAATAGCGACTTCTTCAAATAAATCTAGGTCAATAAACCCCATTGTGTCCATTACTCCTTTTGCTGCATTTGTTTTTGAAGCAATCATCTCTTCGTTCACATTCCAAGTAACTATAATATTATTGCAAGTCACTTTTTGTTCTCCGATCGCCATTTTTCTATTTCGGCGTGATGGCCGCTTAATAGTACATTTGGTACTTTTTTGCCTTTGAAATCTTCCGGACGTGTATATTGAGGAAATTCTATCGATACATCATCATCCTGAAAGCTTTCGATTTCTGCCGATTTCTCGCCCCCTAGAACACCCGGCAGTAATCGCACAACACTATCTATAATTATCATTGCAGGCAACTCTCCACCGGTTAATACATAGTTGCCGATACAAACTTGTTCATCAATCCAGTCCGTAACTCTCTCGTCATAACCTTCGTATCTTGGGCAAACAATAATTAAACCCTTGTTAGTTTTTGCAAGTCTCTTTGCATCTGATTGCTTATAGATTTTACCTCGAGGAGTCGGAAGCATAACAACCGCAGTCGGATCGTTTTTCTTAGCATGCTCGATAGCAGCTACAAGAGGTTCGATCATCATTAGCATCCCGTCGCCACCACCGTACGGAGTGTCATCAACCTGGCGTCGTGGGCCTAGTCCAAACTGACGAAGATCAATTAGTTCATATTCAACGCTGGAGCGCTCTTGGGCCTTCCAGAGCATACTAGCGCCCAAAACTCCCTCAAACATATCAGGGAACAGTGTAATAACTTGAATTTTCACAGAGTCTGGCCCTCGTCAATCACTGGAGGAAATTCAATCGAATTACCAGGAATATTGATGTTTAGATCTGTTGAAGCTTTTACTGCAAATATAATGATTTTCGTGTAGCTATCTACCCGTTCGATTTGATTTTCGTCTTTCAATAAAGAATCAGCTATTTTTCCATTTGTCATGCCAATGTGTAGAGCAGTATGACCTAAATCATGGACTTTGCCAGGCAGAATAACTTCCGGATGATAGTCAACATCATGTCTCATTTGCACACTTTGTACTTCTTCCCAGCTCGTTCCTCTGAGATCTCTTCCGAAAAGTGCGTCAAAGTGAATAGGAGTGCCGCTAATAACATGGTTGAAGTGCCTGGTCTCAAATTTTCGTTGCATCTCTATCAAGTTTTTCATCGGATGGAGCGAACCGACTGATGCTCTATCAAAAGCTATGGTAAATAAACCAGCAATAGCCGATCTAAAAGGCAAATCAAATCTTTTATCTTCCAAGTGTAGATTCTTCTCGCTAAAACTAGCAAGTACTCCTTGATAAACTGATAATTCGAGGAAATCTCTTTGTTCGTTATCGCTACTCATATTTAATATATTCTACAATATTTTTAACTAAAAAACCACCTATAAACTGGTGGTTATTTAGTCACATAAGGCTCCGAACATCTCTGTTCGCTCGCGCGAGCCTATTTTTGTTTTTCATCCTTCGTAACTTTAGTGAAGAATGGATCTCGCAGTCGTTTATTTTCGAATTTCGACTTCCATAATTCTACTACAACATTCCCCTAAGAACAAGAGGAACTTGCTCTCTTGATCTTTGAAATCAAAGGACTTTCTGGCTTGAGTGCAGTTTGGCTGTTCTTGGTTCGAAAGCGCAGTGAGCCGTACTCTATGGTACGGTGAGCGAGCATTCCGAATCAAAACAGTCAAAGTGTACCAAGCCCAGAGAGGACTATACGTCGAGGTCGTCTAGATCTTCTAATTCTCTACGAGTTCTCTCAATTGCACTCTCTTCTTCACCGCTATCATTAGCTGCATCCTGAGCTGCTGAAGCTGATTCATCTTCTGAACCCCAAGAATCAGCGCTACGAGTCTCAGGCTCGACTGAAACTTCTTCGTCGCGCGCCGGGATTTCTGTTTTCTCTTCTGAAGACTGCTTAGAACTTGTAGATTCGTCTTCGCGCTCTTCTCTCTCAGGTCGAGGAAAACCATTATCAACAATCTTGAGGTTGTATCGGGCTTCCTGTTTTGTGCCAAGAGCTCTCAATAAAGTACGCAGACTCTGTGCGGTAGCGCCTCTTTTGCCAATCACACGGCCAAGGTCTTCAGGATTAACGGTAAGTGTTAGCAATACGCCTTTCTCGTCTATAATCCGCTCTACTACTACGTCATCCGGATTGCTCACAAGTGACTTTACGACATATTCAATAAATTGTTGGTCAATGGTTGTGTTGCTCATTTTTTAAATTCCTCTTTTCTTAATACGGTTTTGATAGTGATTTTCTGCCAATACGGTAAGTAAACTGGCTCTGGACTAAGCTGACGCTTCTTCAGACTCAACGGCCGCTTCAGCTTCGGCAATCGCTTCTTCTTCAACGATTACTTCAGCGATTTCCTCGGCAATAATTTCGTCTTTAATCTCTTCAATTTGCTCAATGATTTCTTCTGCAATAACTTCTTCTGGGGTGTCATCAGTTATTGGGGTTTCTTCGGCTGCATCTTCTGCCGTAGCAGCAGACGAGTCGCTACTGGACTCTACTTTTGGCTGATTCTTTCGTAGCTTCTCTGGATTTTTTGTCTTTCGGGTCTTATTTGTTTCTGGCGGACTTACCCACTCAGGCAACTGGACTTTTTCCTGTAGCAGAAGCTTTGCTACTCGCGGACTCGGCTGTGCGCCATTCTGCAGGTATTCGCTCGCTGCCACCTTATCCAGTACGACTTCTTTAGTATGTGGATTGTAATGGCCGATCTTGGCGACTACGCGTCCGCTACTTGGTGAAAATCGAGAATCCTGAACAACAATTCTGAAACTAGCATAGCCTTTTCGGCCGGTACGTTGCATACGTATAGTTAGCATGTGTTTTCTGAACTTTCTCTCGTTACTTTAATATTAAGCTCATAACAGTATACTAACAGAGGCGGAAATTGTCAACCAAGTAGTAGACTTTTGAATTTCTGACTACTTAGTCAGATCTATAGTTTCATGAACAATTGCCCATGAAACTTTTCAAAAGCTCACTACTTGGTCAATTACTAATTAGACGCAGCTTTTTTGTTATGCTCGGACAGAGCCGATTCGGCCGCCGATACTTGAGCAGCTTGCTTGCTTGATCCAGTACCTTGAGCACGGAGAGTGTCGTCTACAAAAACCCCGACAGTAAATATTTTGTCGTGGTCGGGACCTTCCTCGCTTAATACCCTGTATTGGGGCGTGAAACCTTCATCGCTCTGTATGACTTCTTGATAGCGGGACTTCGGATCCAGCCAGGAGCCTGACTTTAATATTTCTTCAAAGGTTATAATTAGTGTCTCTGTGATAAATTTCGAAGCAGTATCATAGCCCTGATCTAAATACAAAGCACCAATAACAGCTTCGTATGAATTTGCCAGAATCTGAAGTCTAGCGCGAACTGAACCCCTTTTCTCGCCGCGCGATAATCTAAGCATGGGTTCAAATCCTAGTTTAGCTGCAGCAGCTCCAATACTTTCGGTCCTGACCAAGGAGCTCCGCCAGTTTGTCAAAACACCTTCTGGCTCCTTGAAGTTTGCAAATAAGTAGTCGGTCACAACGAGCTCAAGGACTGCATCGCCCAAGAACTCTAATCTTTCGTTATGGTCAGAAACTGATTTCTTATGCTCGTTAACATAAGAACGATGCGTAAAGGCTGTCATTAAAAGTTCAATATCATTGAAAGTCACGCCTAAAGTATCGTCCGCAAAAGCTATATATTTTTTCATCTGTTCTTTCATACTTCTAGATAGTTTATTATAGTTTATTTTGTCTTATTTTTTTCATCCCGATTAGGATAATTTTTGCTATATCTTCATATTCGATCTTGTCGACTGCTTCAGAGGCAGGAAACCATTTAATTCCACGCATCCATTCTTCCGGTTGCAAGTCATCTGTATCGCCTTTTGCTTCAACTAGAAATATTTCGGTCGTCATCAGTACTAAACTCTGCTGGCGGCGATAACGGAAATTAATTTTACCAAGCCAGTTTTGCATATTCATTTTTTGTAGTCCCGTCTCTTCCTGGATTTCTCTCTCAGCTGTCTGCTTTGCCGTCTCTCCCGCCTCTATGTGTCCTTTCGGTATCGTCCAACGATCTTTCGCGTCTTGTATCAGCAGTATTTCGACTGCACCTTTAGAGTTGCGGCGCCAGACAACACCCCCGGAAGTCGGTTCACGTACGACCTCGCTTATTGAAGGCTTGCGGTTTTTTACAATTTTCTTGAATGCTTTTATCGGCTTAGGTCTTTTCATCCCGTTACAGTCCTCTCATTTCTACTACAGAACTTAAACATGATAAAAAATACTCTAAATAATCTATTGCTTGTTGTGGTTGATTGACTGCAACGGGATTCATGAATACCTACTTCTTAGTTTCTTTCTTCTTGAGCGCTGGCTTTTTGGGTTTCGATTTTTCCTCGAACTGTTTTAAAACCGTTCCAAGTACACCGTTGATAAACTTACTAGAGTTGTCGGCACCAAAGCTTTTTGCTAATTCAACACACTCGTTTATGACGACTTTTTTAGGTACGCTTTGATTGTATTTAAGTTCATACACGCCCATTCTTAGGACGGAACGATCTATCCGCGCTATCTGATCCAAAGGCCAGTCCGGAGCAACCGGCTGGATTATTCCGTCAAGCTCTTCTTTGTGCTCAATAACGCCTTCGACAATTTCAACAATAAAGGACTTGTCTTCCACAACTTCGCTATACCGGTCAATGTTTCGCTGTAACACCTCTGACTGACTAAGGTTTTTGTCTTGAACTTCGACTCGAAAATCCAGCTCATACAGAGTCTGCAGAGCAACGATTCTTCCTAAGTGTCGATTTGAAGCCATGTATTTTACCTCTTACTAGTTAAAACCGGGCGAATTTGTTAAATATGAACGATTTTTTGATTTCTAGACGGATGCTAGTTTTTTACCAGATTGTTTGGTTGTTGTCCGTGCTTTTACTGGCGATTTTGCGTTAACTTTTTTTGCTAAATCAAGTTGAATATGACTGCGGCGCAAACCGGTCTTACGGGCACTTGTTCGTTTCTTAGGCTTACCCATTACTTCTGAATAACTCCCTTTCTGCTCTTACATTGACGATTATTAACCTGTATTATACCCTGTTGCGCCCACAAGTACAAGTACGATTAGTTGACAATATACGTAAACTATGATATAATTAGAAGACGTGGGTCGTATTAAACGACAATACTTATTAATCTGCCTTTGACGTAAATTATCTTTTTTGGCTCCCGGCCTTCTAGGTGGTTGATGACATTTTCTTGAGAAAGCGCTTCGTTTTCTATTTGTTTCTGATCGACATCTGCAGATACGCTAATCTCTGCTCTGACCTTGCCGTTTACCTGAACAGCCAATGTAATTGTGTCTTCGCTCAAATATTGTTCGTCCAAAACCGGCCAGTGATCAACATGAACTGAATCCTCGTGCCCAAGATCGCGCCATAATTCTTCTGCAATATGCGGCGCAAAAGGAGCAACAAGCTGAACGATTGACTCAAGTGCAAACCGCCAATTCTCCTTAGAAGCAAACCCGGATTCTTGTTTCAGTACATAGAAACTATTAACACATTCCATCATCGCTGATACCGCTGTGTTGTATTTGATCTGTTCAATATCATTTGTTACTTTTTTAATCGCTTTATGCGTAGCTCTTAACAACTGGATTTCAGTTTTTGAGCTCCCGGCGTCTGAGCTTTCAGCATCTAAATACTCTTGAACCAAAGTCCAGATTCTATTTAAAAACCTGTAACAACTAGGTAATCCGTCATTATTCCAAGGCGATTCAATATCCGGCGGGGCGATAAACATTATATAAGTCCGCAAAGCATCAGCTCCATACCCGCTATTAATTACTTCCAGAGGGTCAATACCGTTACCTTTGCTTTTAGAAAAGAATGAGCCGTCCGGAGCTAGAATCTTGGCATGGAAGTACATTCTCTCAAAAGGCTCTGGATTCCCGACTAAACCTTTTTTGTAGAAAAAGCGCGTAAAGAATCTGGCGTATAACAAATGGGCTGTTGCATGGTCGCCTCCGTTATAGAAGTCTACCGGCAACCACTTCTTGGCTCGCTTAGGATCCCAAGCCGCAGTATCATTATTTGGATCAATATAACGCATTTGATACCAGCTAGAGCACACGTAGCCGTCCATTGTGTCTGTTTCTCTCTGTGCTGGTTTGCCGCATTCGGGACATGCCGTATTAACCCACGACTGGTCATTTGCAAGCGGACTTCTGCCGTCGCCGCTTGGGTGGTAATTATCAATTTCCGGCAGCAAGACAGGCAGTTCT
>CAZTWI010000024.1:0-678 GCA_964617685.1 uncultured Candidatus Saccharibacteria bacterium
CAAATACTTTATCGCCTACGGTATACCGAGGCGGAGTTAGGTCAAGCGAGCTTACAAGCGCGCCAACGCCGGTCTGGACAGTTTCTCCTTTTTGGGGACCGCTTGTCAGCCGAACCTCACGTAAGCCATGTTCTTGTCCGGAGATCGAGACTACTTGGCCCTGCCAATAATCAACCCCATCGCGTTGAGCTTTGACAGGCATAAATATAGCCGCAAGTATTACAAGTAACACTGCCGCTAAAACTATGAATCCGGGACGTCCACCCATAATACTGTTATTGTACATGACGGTAGCAAAAACACCTTAAATATTAGTAAATATACAATTCAATTCCCTTATGATAAACCATTCCTAAAGCTTTGATTCTCGAGAATGTCCTGTACCGCAAAAAAGACTTGTTAGGAAACAATGCTAACACGATGCTCTCTCAAGCTGTTTTTAATTCTGTTTAATATGCACTCCGAAGAAGTACGAATTATAGTGTAAAAAATAGGAAGCTAGGATAATTTATACCTGCTATACTTATTTTTGTAATGCATCCGTTTTTTGACGCTATCATCGTTCTTGCACTAATTCTCATCATTGCCCGCTTCATAAAAAGAGGTTCTAATGTACTTCAGAAATTCTTTATTCCAAGCTCTTTGGTTGCGGGCGCTTGCGGTCTGATTCTTGGTCCT
>CAZTWI010000024.1:688-7875 GCA_964617685.1 uncultured Candidatus Saccharibacteria bacterium
TACTGGGCTATGTATCCTAAATATCTGATTAACATTGTCTTTGCCGGTCTCTTTTTAGGCAAGTTCATTCCTGGCCGCAAGGAAATCTGGAAGTCTGCGGGACCAATGATTGCATTTGGGAATACGATGGCTTGGGGACAGTATGTATTAGGTATAGTTTTGGTATTGGCGTTCCTGGTTCCTGTATTTGATGCAAATCCTTTGTCCGCCTCTTTGATTGAGATAAGTTTTTCTGGCGGGCACGGTACTGCTGCCGGTCTGGCGCCTACTTTTGAACAGCTTGGTTGGTCTGAAGGCACGGATATAGCATTAGGTCTGGCAACACTCAGTATTATTACGGCTGTGGTCACCGGTATATTATTTGTGAATTTATATCACCGCAAACATAACAAAAACGTAGACGAAGAGCATTGGCAGCAACAGCGCCGGCACATGATCCGTAGCGGCTATAACCTTATCCGCTTCACGGAAAAACTTAACGCTAATCCTAGGGCGATAATTATCAATTTACTGGCTTTCACTGTGGCGATCGGCATAGGCTGGCTGCTGTTGCAGAGTTTAATCATAGGCGAAGAATGGATACTTAGCGGTTTTACGGATATGCGTTTCTTCACCTATGTGCCGCTGTTCCCTCTTGCTATGATCGGCGGTTTGATTGTACAGCTAGTGCTCAAAAAACTTCGGAAGCAGCATTTCATTCAACGCCGTACTGCTGAAATATTCAGCGCGCTTGCTTTGGATCTGCTTATAGCAAGCGCGATAGCTACTGTATCATTGAGCGTTATCGGCAGTAACTTGCCAGTATTTATTACCCTGGGTGTGGCCGGTATCATCTTTATTGTCTCTTGTTTCTTTTTCTTGGCTCCCCGGATATTCTCTACACATTGGTTTGAACGCGGTATTACTGACTATGGTCAGGCAATGGGCATGACAGCAACTGGACTTCTGCTTAATCGCCTAGCCGATCCATCAAACAAGATTAAAATACGTGAGAGTTTTGCATATAAGCAGCTTATTTTTGAGCCGTTTATGGGCGGAGGTTTAGTAACTGCTATGGCTGTTATATTTATGCATGAGTTTGGTTTGGTGCCTGTATTAGTCGTGTCTACGGTAGTAATGCTTTTCTGGCTAGCAGTTGGTTTAAAACTAGGCAGGCGCAAACCAACAGAATCGTCTAAGTCTACCTAAAAAGGTTAAGGCTACTCCCCTACGGCAGCTAGTCTACGGCGATAAAGTATAGTTGCAATTACTCCGACTAGTAAGCTTCCCCAGATAAGCGGATTAAGGCCTGTTGAAGTTGGCGGAGTTGAGCTTGTGTCTCCAAGAACTGCAATTTTTTTATCGTTAGTTTCTTCTGCCATAACAGTAGGCGGCGGAACATCGTCCTCCAGTACAGGAGTAGCCGAGGTAATTGATGTTCCGCCACTGCTGTTCGGCGCCACAGTTACAGCAAATACTCGTACATCTTGAGGCACAGACGATGAGTTTGTGGTAGAAGAGGCGCTATTATTGGTGTTTGGATTAGCAGCCGGAGGAGTAGTGGTGTCTGGATCTGTAATCACATTGCCGAATGCTGTATTTATCCCAAAACTACCGTTCCAGTTACCGAATATATTTATAAATAGTATTCCAAACCAGTTAGCTAGACTAAGAGTACTGTTAGAAATATTGGTGATATTGGCGGTCGCATTTGCATTTCCTGTCGTTGCGCCACCAGCGGTAGTGTTATTAAGGACAGAGGCGCTACCTGTGGAGGCAGTTAGGTCAACATTATTTGTAATTGAGCTTGAATTATCAATATTGTAGGTTGTGTCATAGTTATTGTTCTGAGTACTACTAACACCGCCCCCTAAAAGCGCCGCATTACTCCCGGTTGGTGCATTCGTAATGAACCCGACCCAAGTACCCTGAACATTTACAAATACTAGTAATGCTCGTTCGGCCACAACATGATTCCCGACCAGATTAAATACAGTTATGCTGGTATTTGCATCTCCACTAACGGCATCTCCTGCATCTGTATTCATACCTACAACTGCATCGCCTGATGAGGCAGATGCTTGAATATTGTTATTTACTGTATGGGTACTATTATTTTCTAGTAGAAAGCTAGTATCTACACCTTCTGCTATCTCTATTTGGCTAGTCGGTATATTCGATGCCAGCAGAGAATCTAGTAAGTTGTCAGGCATCAAGACGTCGCCCTCAAGGTTTCCGAAAATGTTTAGCATGCCAATGAAGGATTGGCCGGTGGTTATGGAAGAATTAATTATGTTCATAAGGTTTAGTATTGCAGTTGCATCTCCGCTTGCTGCATCTCCGCCCCTGGTATTGCTTTGCACTAGAGCATCTCCGGACTGGGCAACTAACTCTATATTATTTGTGATTGATACATCTTGAGTCGAGTTAACAATCAGCTCGTTTGAATTACTAGAATTATTATTTACGGCAAGCAAGCCAGGATCTAGGAAAATATCGCCAAAGTAGTCACCCTGAATATTTTCGGTATACATTTGAGGGAGCAGTCCGTTAACTCCCCAAGCTGATTGGGCTAAGTTCATGATATTCGCCATTGCTAAAGCGTTTCCAGTTAGCGCGCTACCGCCAATTGTATTTTGCAATACCGAAGCGTTGCCGCTCTGCGCGTTTGAGGTTACAGACACGCTGATATTCGCATTGAAGAAATTATCAAAGTAGCCATTATTGCTGCTATTGTAAGTCGTTACTTCGAGCGAACCTGGACCAAGGTTAGTATTTGGATCATTAAGCAAGCTCGAACTGCTTATTTTCAAGGCTGGAGCAGCTGATGTCTGTCCGTCTTGGTAACTATCATCTTGAGAAGCAACAGGACTTATCGGTGCTGATACTGCCCGTGGAATGTATTTTCCTTGTTCTGGTGCGTATACATGCTCAATATCGTCCCATCTTCCGGTACTTGGGTTATAACTGTAAGTTTGTTCTGTCTTTGGACTAGTCTTTTTAGTAACGGGACTCCAAGTATAGTACTGATTTTCCCACAGATCAGTCGCTGGATTATATGTATATGAAGTATTTTCAGGGCCGGTAGGCTCTTGAGGTCCTTGTGTGGTTTTTTCTACAACTGATGCTGGTTCTTCAACTTGTGAAGAAGCGGGATCATCTGTAGATATAGCTGGTGTGTCAGCGACTATTTCCTGGGCTCTGACCATAGGCGTGGTAATTGATAGAGGAAACAAGAGAAACTGTATGCTTATAGCGAACCATAGTTTAATTTTGCGATTTATGCTCTTCCTGTTTTTCATGGTTATGCTACTCCCTTTTTAACCGCTAATAATTCTATTGCCCGGCAGAGATAAGTATTTATTCCGTCTACCGGTTCAAAAAAACTTATCTCTGCAACTTCTGCTAACACCTAAACCTTTAAATGTTTTTTCCTAGATTTGCTACTCAGGGACACAACCTTTCAAAATCTATTTGCCAAACATTTAAATCTTCTATCACTCGCTTGGACACTAACGCTCTTTTAGTTAGTTACACTAAGGCTGAATACAACCGAGCTCGTATTGGATGCATTGCCGCTAGTAGCATTGCCGCCAGTTGTGTTGTACCAAACAGTAGCGTTCCCAGATCTTGCGTTTTGATCTATGTCAGCATCAAAATCAACATCCGTATCGTTATTTACGCGTACCTCACGGCTATTCTTGAACACAATGTGGTTGTCTGAGTTTGGACCCGTGTTGTCTATCGATCCATCATTGTTACTTGACTGACCACCGCTGAGTGCAGCTGATGAACTGCCACTATTGTCAATAGACAATTCAGCCTCTAGAGAGCTCTCATTCTCAGCGTCTCCAGATGTAGCATCTCCGCCAGTTGTGTTAAATTTAACTTTTGCTTCTCCAGAATTAGCATCCTGGTCAATAGCTACGTCTGCATCGACGTCAGTTTCATTGTCTACGTCTACATCAGATTTGTTTTCAAATCTAATGGTATTATCCGAGCTAGGACCTGTTGTGTCGATTGATCCTGAACCCGCAGCAGCAAGACCAGCCGTGAGTCCAATGCTCGCTATAGCTATTATTACTGCTACTAGAAATTTTTTCATATCTAACGAAAGATATTTATTCATAATTTCTCCTCCTGTTTTATTAGTTACCTCGGACACCTCGTCCGATTAAGTGAGATAGAAATTTACCTCACTTAATCGAAAGACATGGATTTATGCCACTCCTTAAACCCCTTCGCTAATTAGTTGTTTTAGTTGATATATTGATGGAAGAAGAGCCGTCCCCGTCGATATCCGCTCTTAGGCGAGTTTTTGTGTTCTCGTCCTTGATCGTTTCATTCACTCTGCCGTTTTTCGGTATAGCTACTTCTTGCCCGTTTATGGTTAGTAAAGGCTTCTCACTTTCAGTACCGGGAGATTCGGAGTTTGAACTAGATGAATTGCTTTCTATACGGATGGAAACAGAAGAGCCGGATTGCTTAACCTGTGCTTGAGAATCTGAATCGACACTAACTGATGCGTTACTATCTGAGATTTTTATACGGCTGCTATCGTCAAAGTTGTTGCCAGTACTTTGTTTTTCAAAAGGTATGGCTTTATCGGTATCGGTTGCCGCAGTAATTTCAGTTGAACTTGTGGCCGGGTTGCTGGTTGTAGAATTGGGTTCGGACGAGGCAGCTTGGATACTTAATAAAGCAACAATTCCGCTTGCAATGAAGACGGCCAGAGTAAGTTTGCCCTTCCCTTTATCAGTAAACGAAGGCAGAATTTTAGCAAAATTCAGATTTTCGCGGACACCATTTGTCTTGAATCGGATCATCTTATTTTCTTTGCCCTTCCTAAGTTAGAGTTACTTGGTTGTATCAGAAAGCGGTATACTGGTCGTTCATTATCTTTCGGTTTAGTTCTCGCCATTTTCGGTTTTTTAGTTTCCTTGCCCGCGTTTGCCAACGTCCGCTTAAAAGTACTTGATTGGCATACGTTTCCTTTTCCTGGAAGTACCGAACATTAAATTTATCTAGAACCTTAGCCATAATGACCCCCTTAATTTAATAAATCTTGAAGCACAAAATTGCTTCAACGATTCTCGCAACTACTCCACCGTAGTTACAGGTAGTTTCGCCCAAATATCGGATTTCGGCAGTAACATAAATTGCACTCTTTGCGTGATCTGCATCAATGATAAATATCACAGCAGTCACTATATATTCGGTGTAATATTACTTCTAGGAGTAAATAATGCTACAAGATTCAAGCAGTGCCTTAATAAACTTTTTCTCAAAATATCCTGTTAGAAAATATTCCAAAGGCCAGATAATGCTGTACTCTGACGAAACCCCTCAGGATGTCTTTTTTTTGGAATCAGGAAGAGTCGGCCAGTATGTCATATCTGATAATGGAAATGAAATTGTTCTGAACATTTTCAGAAAAAACACCTATTTTCCCGTTTATTTAGCAATCACCAGTCTTCCTAGCGAACATATATACGCGGCAATGTCTAAAATCGAGATCAGAAAAGCACCTGTTAGCGAGTTCAAAAATTTTTTCATTTATTCCCCTGAAGTTGTATTAGAACACCTGCGTGAAGCGTATGTAAGATCAAACAAAGCGTTAAAAAGAATGACGTACATGGTAGCGAGTTCGGCCTACTACCGGGTATTATTCGAACTTGTAAATGAGTGCGGATTTTTGACTCCTAAGAAAGACGGAAGCTATCAGATACAATTACATGGGTATGAAATTGCAGAATGCGCTGGTCTGTCTCGTGAAACCGCTAGCAGAGAATTTCAGAAACTTAAGAAGAAAAAACTCGTTAAAGTTTCACGGAACTTCATCACAGTAAAAGATTTAAATAGGCTAAAGGTAGAACTCGGTAGTCACATCTAAGTAGCCTCTATTACGGATTTACGGTAAAGAAGCCTATAGTTTCAGGTTGGAGATTATTATAGAACTGAAATATGCCAGGATCGGAAAGAGTTATTGTTTCACCGCGGCCTGCTCTAACGGAAAGTTCAGTTTCGCCCGCGTAATTTCCCTGATCCGGATATGAACCGAATCTAATTTCCAGCTCGTTGCCGCTCTCATTGATAAAAGTTAGTGTATCGCACTTGTTTGCAAGCGTATGGACAGGTGTTGCCCGATTATTTTTGATTATGATCATGTGATTATCGTAAAGCTGCTGGCACGCGCCGGTCAATTCTCCGCCTATCTGGTAGATACCTTCATCGTTCAGTATCTTTTTTGTCTGATCGGCTGGCGACATATTGTAATGCAACCGGTTCATAATCAGTATGGAAGCGCCGACTACAAATATAATGATGCCGGCTGTTGATACGAAAAAGAACAGGTTCCAGTTCGGCTTGGGTCCGCGACCGATATGCAAAAAGAAAGTTATTTGAATAATCATTTGTAATACGGCAAACCCAAGGATTGCCAGCCACAATCCTGTACCTGTAATAGTCTGATTTACAACTAAATAGTACGGTATGAGCGTGAATACAAGCGACAATATGAACCCAATTACGTAAGACCGCATATTTCCATGTTCATGGTCTTTCTTTGTAGCGTTGTGTTTTACTTCACTCATACGAATGCTCCTAGGTATACGACAGTGAAGATAAAGATCCATACGATATCCAAAAAGTGCCAGAACAGGCTCAGCATGCTTAGCTTGCGTACCATGTGCGAATTAAGTCCGCGCTTCATGATATACCCCATAGTTACCCCCATCCAAAGTAGTCCTGAAGCAATGTGTAGTCCGTGAGTGCCGAGCAAAACAAAGAACGATGAAAGGAATGCATTAGTACGCAAAGTGTGGCCCTCGTGAATAAGTTCATAAAATTCAAACAATTCAACTCCAAGGAAAGCCAAGCCTAGTATGAAAGTCATGCCGAACCAAAATAGTACCCTGTTTTTGTCACCGCGGCGAGCGGCTATCATACCAATACCTACCGTAAAGCTACTAGTAAGAAGCAGTAGAGTTTCTGTTAATGCTAGCGGGAGACTGAAGAGCTCGCGCCCCGTTTTTCCGCCCATAGTATTGTCGTGCAGGACGGCAAATACTGCAAACAAGACAGCAAACATCAAAAGGTCGGTCATTAAATAAATCCAGAAACCGAACATCGCACGATCGTCGGCTTCTGCTTGGTGGTGGTTCGTCTTGTGGTTTATCTCCATGTACGCCACCGTCTATTTCGTATTA
>CAZTWI010000024.1:7885-8766 GCA_964617685.1 uncultured Candidatus Saccharibacteria bacterium
GTGAAAACAAACCTTACGAATTCCCATATACTCATGTCTTCTTCGGAACTGTCGTCTTTGGAAACATGTTCTGATGAGATTTTCTTTAACCGAGCCTCCTCGAGCTTTTGTACTTCTGCCGCTGTAAGCGTGTATTCGGAATCTTCATCAAACCCTCGAATAACGAATGTAATAATAATACCGATTATAGATACTACTATCAGCCATATAATTTCCCAAACAAAAGCAAAACATGCAAGCGTGCCAAACGCAGAAATGTATATGCCTGCAGCAGTGTTTTTAGGCATATGAATATCTTCGTAGACTGGTTCTTCTATGCCGTGTTTTTTCATTTCCAAAAACGCATCGCGGGTTTTAACTTTAGGTATGGTTGTGAAATTGTAAAAAGGAGGCGGCGACGGCATGGCCCATTCCAACGTGCGGCCATCCCAAGGATCCCCGGTCGTGTCGCGCAGTCTTCTCTTCTGAACAAGACTGGCAAAAATCTGAGCAAGCTGCAGTACGACGCCAATGGAAATAACGATTCCGCCAATCAGCATAAGAACAAAGAATGGTTGCCATCCGGTAGAAGAGTCATAGTGGTCGAGTCTTCGGGTGGCTCCCATAAATCCAAGCACGTACATTGGAATGAAAGACAGGCAGAAACCAATTATCCAGCACCAAAATGCGGATCGGCCAATCCGCTCGTTGAGCTTGAAACCAGTGAACTTCGGAAACCAATACGTAATTGCGCAGAAAACTCCAAAAAGTACGCCGCCGATTACTGTTGAATGGAAATGCGCCACCAGGAACAGGCTGTTGTGCAGCTGGAAATCAGCCGGCGGCACAGCCAGCATTACGCCGGTTATCCCGCCGATAGCAAATACTGCGACAAAGCCCAG
>CAZTWI010000025.1:0-2235 GCA_964617685.1 uncultured Candidatus Saccharibacteria bacterium
GGTGCAATATAGCTCATGATAAGCGATTCAAACATGGTACTGACAATCACCACGGCTTTATCCAAACTACCGCTTGATTGTAAACGGGAAAGCAGCGTATCAACGTCTGATCGGCGTTTAGCAATCAGAACATACACCACAACCTGATCAGTATTTTTCTGATTGATGGTCAGCTGAGTCACTAACGTACTCTTACCGGATTTACTGTCGCCTAGCAGCGCCATACGCTGGCCGCGTACGATCGGGAACAGAGAATCCAAAGCCGTAACGCCGCTCTCTAATTGCGTGTCCAGAAGTTTTCTCTCGTAGAGAGGAGGAGCTGGTTTAAATACCGTCCAAGTCGCATCGGCGGCTATCGGGCCTTTGCCGTCTAACGGTTCACCTGTTACTGTGATCACTCTTCCGATAAAATCCTTACCAACTTTTGTTACTAGTTCGTCATGCTGAAGAACAGCTATCATTCCCGCTCTAAGTTCAATTGCGCCTAAGTGAAGAATCTTCACGTTGTCTTTATACACTTGATGGACAAAACCTTTCGATCCATCTTCGAACATAACAAGCGCGTGAACCCGGCAGGGTTGCAATCCTCTGACAGTAACTAAGAATTTTTCTACACCGATAACCTCGCCGACTGGTTTGCCAGCCTCCACAAGCTTATCAAAGTGCTGATTACCCGTAGTCATCCCTGCACTCCGGTCTCTTCAGGCGGCGCTGTTACTGGGATGCTTACGACTGTCTCTTCTACGGGTTGCGCCTCAGCTTCAACTACCTCTACTTGTGTTTCTGATTGTGGGTTCAAAGCTGCTGGCGGCATGGTTGGGCTTGCAGATTCTACAGGCTCAACCGCAGCCGTTTCTTCTGCTACTTTTACGTCAGCCTGCGAATCAAACATAGGATCAGCAGTTTCTTCAGGAGTCAAAACTTCGTGAAGTTTTTCCATAAAAAAGTCGTGCTTGCTCTCAAAGAATTTACGTAAGGAAAAATCAAACGATTTATTAGTCGTCCGAACAACACAGCCAGCACCGATATTCGGCTGCAGTCCAACTCTGACTAAAATCGTAGATTCGATATTTGTACGCAGCCAATCAACAATTTTTTGAACATAGGGACCCGGCGGATCAACACTGAAACTTATATGCAGAATCGGAGCACGGTCGGCCAGATCCTGAAACGATTCTTTCAGAGATTCCCGATTGTCAGATTGGAGTAGATTTAATTTATTAGCAACCACCACTTCATCAAGCAGTCTGGAATATCTAGGCGCTGTCTGTAGTTCGCCCCCGCTCCTAATGGCTGATTGGCGAAAATACTCGTCCAAACTTTCCAATTCTTTGAGCATTCGAGCAATATCCGTAGGACTAACTACCGCAATCGGTAGAATTAACGAAGTTTTTGCAGCCTCCACGCCGGTTACGCTCCATCCTTGATATCACGCATGATCGCTTCTTTGTTCATTTCAAGCTGGGTTAAGATAAATTCTAACTGTTCGCTTAAATCAATCTGATCACCGACAGCTTCCAAAACATAGTGGTTGACTACGTCGGCCATTCTACCCTCAAATCTTGCCAGATTACGGCTTTTTTCCGCGGTAAGCTGTTCTGTCAACTGAGCTGATAGCAACTCCCTCTGCTGTTCAATGGTATCCTGAGTTTTCTGGATGGATTCGATTGCTAGCTGTTTGGCGTCGTTGATAGACTCCTCGTACTTGGCAAACTCTTCCTTTAATACTCTTGTGACTTCGTCTTTCATGAAATCGTTCAGCTGCGAAGTGGTAAGGCGTAAATCCTGCTGCAGGAACATAGCGTTCTCGCCAATAATCTTTTCAAAATGCAGACGGCCTCTGTTGCGTAGTTCTTCGCGAAACTCGTCGTTGAAGATGTGTTCGACGTCTTCCTTTGCCTTATCTGTTAAATCATCTACGTGATTAGCCGGTTTTTTCGGACCTGATTCGTGCAAAATGAAAAACAATACAATTCCAGCAATTGCAAAAATACCCACCAAAACTGCCATTAGTACTGCGCTACTCATATTTAGTTATATTTCAGTTTGAATATTTGCGCTCCCACCGCTTGCTTATGCTTATAATCTCAATAATAAATATACCCCAAAAAGCCCCAACAAGAAAATTATTATGCTTGTTACGATTATCTGAATCAGACTTTTGGTTATAGACTGCCTGGACAAAGGATTACGGCCGATAGAAATAAAACTGCTTTTCGTTCCCGAATACAGCAG
>CAZTWI010000025.1:2245-8499 GCA_964617685.1 uncultured Candidatus Saccharibacteria bacterium
AGACTGCCGGCTATGGCTGCCGATGCTAGAATGATAAATAGACTGATATACACTCTGATTGGACTCACAGGTTTATCGGCTATTAGTTCTGTTGCTCTCTCTAGAAATTCCGGCAGAGTTGATTCTGCTGGACGCAGCAGAGGGTTTGATCCAACACTGACGTCTATTGATATTCTGCCTATACTTACTGTATTGGTATTGCCTAAGTTATCTTTGAGTTCGGTTTTGCTAACGGCATTAGCTTCGCCGTTAAAACCCTCGATCGCTTTGCCAACTGTATAAGGATCGAATTCGCCGGCTTTCATAGCGATACCGGTAATGTTCGATACTGTCAGAAAATCACCTGGCTGTATGACACCAGCTTCCGTGCTGACTAAAGCAGCAAACCTACCGATAGTAGCCACAAACGTTTTCTCTTGATCGTTAGACAAAGTAAAGGATGAATCGTTTGAAGCCACGACAACTCCATGTAGACGAGCTTGGTTTTCCTTATTAGATGCAACTACTTTACTGGTGTTCTCGGCGTCCAAAGACACAATCGTGCCGCGTTGCAAAACCTTATCAGTTGCGTAGCCTTGAGTTACAGTTTGAGCAGCCATAACCCCGCTCAAACTAAAAGTAATTAGCCCTACCAAACCTAGAGCGGCTGAGATTTTTTTGATTGAAATTCTTTTTTTGATTTGTTGTAGCACTGGAAAAGTACCTCTGAGAAATAAGTATAACCTTTTTGGCTTTCAGAACCAAAATTTTTCAGGCTTTTAGAGCTGCTTTCAGTTTGCCTAGAACCTCATCAATATTTTCTTTTGAGGTAGATTTGCCTAGACTAAACCTGATACTGCTTTGGGCGTCAGCAATCTCATAGCCCATCGCAAGCAGAACGTGCGACGGCGTATCATCTGATGCGCTGCAGGCGGAACCAGCGGCCGCATCAACTCCCATGTCGTCTAACGCGAATAGTACCCGCTCATTATCTGTTCCCGGAAAAACTACATGAATATTATTTGCTAATCTGTGAGTCTTGGATCCTGATAATTCCGCCTCGAATTCTTCTTTAAGCCTGTCTATAAAGTAATCCCTCAGAACTGTTATTTTTTGTGCTCGGTCTGACCGGCCTCTAGCGCTCAGCTCCAAAGCTTTAGCAAATCCGACGGCAAAAGCCACATTCTCAGTCCCGCTGCGAATTCCCCACTCCTGGCCGCCGCCGCTGATTAATGGTTTCAATACGACATTAGACTTCTTGTACAAAACCCCGCTTTGTTTCGGACCGTGCATTTTGCCGCCGTTCAGCGTCATCAAATCTACCCCTAAACGGGCAGTATTTATGTCCAAATATAATGGAGCCTGGCAGGCATCGGTATGCACGAATAATGGCATTTTATTCTTGGCTGATTTCCGCGCTGATATAACTTTCTGGACCAATTCTGTAATTTCTTTTACGGGTTGCAGTGTACCGACTTCATTATTGGCCAGCATAACGCTGATTAACACCGTGTTGTCACTGATTAGCTTTTCTAGCTCTTCGATCACAAGCAAGCCTTTACTGTCGACTGGCGCTAATTTCAAATTATAGGCTTCGGCTGGTTTTAGAACAGCATCGTGTTCAATTGCGCTTATAATAATCTCTCCGGCGGGATATTGTTCCATAATACCCGTAACAGCCAGATTTGCTGATTCGGTTCCGCCCGCGGTAAAGATAATTTCCGGCGGTTTCGCACCTAATAACTGAGCAATATCATGGCGGGCATTTTCTAAGTCCTTCTTAGATCGTAAAGCCCCTTGGTACATAGCTGAGGGATTATAGAAAATATCAGAGAAATAAGGCTGCATAGCTTTAAAAACTCTGGGATCTACAGGAGTTGCTGCCGCGTAATCCAAATAAATTCGTTGCATAGATTTAAGTATATACGACTCTAAACGGATTGAAGCTGGCCGTATAGTTCTTGATTAACGCGGTTAGAGTATATCTGCACGGCTTTGCAGAAACGCTCAGCCTCCACTAGCGATAATCTGTGATAATTACCACCGTCAACCGACTTGATTATCTCTGTCGGTTTTATTATATAGCGAGTTACACTCACTGTTCCGTTTTTTTCTTCGTGCCATATCCAAGTTGACTCATCCAGACAGAAAAACTCTCTTCTGATGTCTCTGGGAGTCGTTCCGAATATTTCCCTGCCGATTTTTGACTCGCTCTGGATAAGATCTCTCTCAATATCAGCAGGCGAGAATCCAGGTCCGCTAAAGTATTTGGAGAAAAAGTGAGTGAAAATATTCATAGACTTCTCCCTCTACGCTGCTTCCCTGTTTCTTATCGCATCTACTCGAGCTCTCGCGTCAGCTATTTGAATAATACCATCCTGGTCAGGAATAGCTGGGACTGATTCTAACTGTGCTGAATTAGTATTATCTGGTGCATTTAGCCCATCTAAAAACAAGCCTATTTCAGCGGCAGAAGGCGGTTTTTTTGATAATTCAATTTCTCTGTTCATTTCATCCTCACTAGGCACCGCAATAGTTTCTAGCGGAGTGTGCGCTGATGCAACTATAGGACTTAGGAAATCAGAATTTCTAGACCAGTGCATAGATCTCTCTGCCCATTTAGAAGCAGTCTCATAAATATGGCCCTTGTTTGCGGCTTTCATTATCAGTAACGCATTTTCAGAGGTTCTTCTTGAGATAGTTACAACTCTATGACGTTTTATAGCAACCTTAGTTACATCGGAAACTTCCGGGCGTCTTAAAGACTCTTGATTTGTGTAATCTTGTTGTGTCATAGAATTATAAATTAAAAAGTCGTTTGGCGTTTGTGCTGGTTTTTTCTGCAAGTAATTCAAGGCTCTCTCCTCTTAGCTCACTCAAAAACTCCGCGACACGCACAACGTGTTTCGGCTCACACATTGTACCACGAAATGGCTTAGGAGTCAAGAAAGGTGCATCTGTTTCTAAAATTAATTGACTTAGAGGGACTTTTTTGGCCGCTTCTAACTGCTTTTCGTCTTTTGTAAACGTCATAATGCCGTTCAAACCGACATAAAAACCTCTTTTTATCACACCCTCTAGCTCTGTAGTTGTAGCTGAAAAGCTATGAATGACACCTCTAACACCTTCGAATCCGTCAACAATCTGGAAAAAATCAGCAAAAGCCTGCCCCAATTTCCCATCAGTTCGTTCTTTTGAGTCTCGAATGTGGAAAATAAGCGGTAAATCCAGTTTCTGTGCTAATTTCAAGTGCAAAGTCAGTAGTTTCTGCTGTTTAGCATAAACTTCGGTTGCGGAATGGTAGAAATAATCCAAACCGCATTCACCGATTGCGACAAGTCTTTCGGGATGTTTATCCGCAATTTCGGCCAGTTTTTTTATTTGCTGGTCTAGCTGGGAATCAGTGTAGTTTTCGGCTTCGTGAGGGTGAATCGCCAGCGATACAGAACAACTATCGTGCTTATTTGCAAACTCAACGGCCAAACGACTGCTTTCCACGGAAGTACCTACGCAAATTAACTTATCTACACCGGCCTCTTTAGCATTTTGCAGTATTTCATCTGCTTCAAGTTCGCTCTTCTCATAAAATTCAGGGTCATGAATATGGCAGTGAGTATCAACAAACATCCGTATAGCTACCTTAGCCTGTGACTTCTGATTTGGTAGTTTCACTTTTAGGAAATAGCGAGGATTCAGCAAACGGTTTGATTACTCCGCTTTCAAAAACATCCTGTATTCGTTTTGCTGTATCCGGCAGAAACGGAACTAGCAGATCAGCAATCTGAAGCAGCGAGCTTACAGCTTCCGCTAGTACTTCCTGCAAGTGCTCATCGTCTTTTTCTTTTGCGATAATCCAAGGTTTTTCTTCTTCGATATACTGGTTTAAGCCTCGCACCTGATCCCAAACCGCTTCCATGGCTCTATCAAACCGGCATTCCTCAATTGCGTCATGATACTGCTGAGTATCATGATTGCTCTCTGGAATATCACCGATAACGCCTTCCTGGTATTTTATAACCATCGCCGCAACTCTTTGGACAGCGTTTCCAAGCTCGTTAGCCAGTTCATTATTGTAGGAATCTTCAAATTTTTCCCAGGTAAAATCTACATCTTCGCTTGATGGTCCATGACGAAAAATATAATAGCGAAAAGCATCAAGCCCGTATTTGTCGACTACTTCTATAGGATCGACAACGTTTCCGAGAGTCTTGCTCATTTTCTGGCCATTACTAGTCACAAATCCGTGAACAAATAGCTGTTTTGGTAATGGCAAACCAAGACCGAGCAGCATTGCCGGCCAAATTGCCGCGTGAAAACGCAAGATGTCTTTTCCGATAACCTGAGTATCTGCCGGCCAGAATTTGGTGAAATATTCGCTATCCGGGTAACCTAGAACTGTTATGTAGTTCATAAGCGCCTCAAACCACACGTACATAACCTGGGTCGGATCGCCCGGCACAGGAATCCCCCACGTGATTTTTTCTGCGCTTCGGCTGATGCTTATGTCTTCCAGACCTTCATTAATTACCCCTAATATCTCGTTTTTTCGAGACCCGGGCAGAATCTTAAACGAATCAGATTCAATCGCTTCTTTTATCTGGCCGGAGTATTTGCTCAGTCTAAAGAAATAATTTTCTTCCTCGACCTTTTCATACTCGCGATTATGCAGCGGACATACACCATTAGTTTCTTTAACGTGCGCGTCGGTTTTGAACTCTTCGCATCCGACACAGTACATGCCGATATAGCTGTTTTTGTATATGTCAGCACTCAGATTTTTCCAAATCTGGGTGGCGATTTTCTCATGTCTCGGGTCGGTGGTTCTTATAAAGGTATCGTTAGAAATTCCAAGCTTTTGTAGTCCTTCGCGGAACCGTGCGCTAATCGCATCCACATGCTTTTGAGGAGTTAGTCCTTCTTTTTCGGCAACTTCTGCAATCTTACCGCCATGCTCGTCTGTCCCAGCAGAAAACAGCACTTCGTCGCCTTGTTGACGATGATAGCGCGCCAGAGCATCTGCATAAATATGCAAAATTGCATGGCCTAAATGCGGCCGGGCATTAACGTAAGGAATCGCCGTGGCAATATAAAATTTACTCATCTTGTTAGAAGTCCTTTTCTTTAATAGTCCAGTTAAACTCTATAGCAAATATTAATAGTTTGTAACTTTTAACAGGACTCATTAATCTTTATTATACCCGTGTCCGGCGGTAAAGAACAGGGATAACTTGAGGTTAGTATTGCTTTTTTTATATTTTTGTAGTATAATAATCACGTTAAAGCAGAGATTCCACCTATGGCTTTCAATAGTGAGTTACATACAGATCCCCAGGTACAAACGAATACCCCGACTCCTTATGTCCCTGAATTCTCTCTGATCCTGCCCGCATATAAAGAAGGTAGTAGAAACGGTATTTTTACAGACCCGCACACTGGAGAAAAAATTAAAGTTCCAGGCTTGCCGTTTAAACAAGCGTTGACAAATTATCTTGAATTTTTTAATACAGAAATAGGCGCGGATAAATGGGATTTAACCGTTGTAAATGACGGCTCTCCAGATAATACTTCTGGTGTTGCGCATGAATTTGGTGTAGAAGTTATTGAATACCCCGATGGAATCAACAGAGGACGCGGTTATGCACTAAGAACCGGTTTCCTAAGCGTGACTGGCGCCGTTCGTGCATACACAGATGCAGACGGTTCATACCGTCCTGAAACAATCATGCAGTTATTTGAAGCCGTGGCGAATAATAATCACGACATAGCAGTTGCCCACCGCGTAGACACAGAATCGTCCCATGCCGGGTTAGTGCGTGCATTTGGACACAGCGCTCTTCATTGGTTATGCGAACGTTCATTTATGGCCCCGACTGGCGTCAAAGACCCTCAGGCTGGAGCGAAAGCTTACAGCGCACAGGCTGCTGAGCAAATATGGAGTCAGGTAGATACTCCAGGATGGACAGCTGACCGTATTTCATTACTACTTGCCAGAGATAACGACATGTCAATCGCTGACTTGCCTGCAGAAATTACTCCTCAAGGTGACTCAACTGTTAAGCCGGTTCGAGACGCGATAAAAATGCTGCAAGATTCGCGAAGCGCTGGCAAAGCAATTCGTTCTAGAAAGTAAAAAGGACCAACTTAAGGTCCTTTTTATTTGGTGGGCGAGGTGGGACTCGAACCCACAACCGTTTTAAGCGGGAAGGATTTTAAGTCCTTTGTGTAAACCATTCCACCACTCGCCCGGATGTATCTAACAGATTATACCAGTTTTT
>CAZTWI010000026.1:0-4899 GCA_964617685.1 uncultured Candidatus Saccharibacteria bacterium
TCGATAGTTATCCCGTGGAAGGAAATCCAAGAATACAGCCCGCTATATAATCCTACGATGCTAGTAATTGATGACATGCGCATGACTGTGGGAGTGCAAGTAGCAATCGGATACAAAATATATTCTGACGGCAAAATTACTGCAAAAATTAGATGTAACTACGGTTTTGCAATTGCCAATGATTTAGCGTCACAATTCGGCGGCGGCGGACATCCGTACGCAGCTGGTTTTAAAATTTTGGATGGAACACCTATTGATGAATTGAAGTCCAAAGTAGAACAGGCAACAATAATATTATTAGACAAGGTTAGCCGCGAATCATGAAAATATTTAATAGTCTAAGCAAAAAAAACGAAGATTTTGTACCGATAAATCCTGGAAAAGTTGGCTTATACAGCTGCGGGCCGACTGTTTATAATAATCTACACATAGGAAATCTGGCTGCTTTTATCTACGCTGACGTACTTAGACGGTCACTAACAGTTAATGGTTATGACGTAACTCACGTTATGAATACGACAGACGTTGACGACAAGACAATCAGAGACAGTAAGCGTGATTATCCAAATGATGAACCTCATATTGCGTTGAAGAAATTAACAGATAAATATACGAAGGTATTTCTGGACGATATGCGTGCTGTCGGTAACGACATCGACAAATTAGAGCTCATTTCGGCCGTAGATACGATACCCGAAATGATATCTTTAACGCAAAAACTTCTAGACAATGACATTGCCTACATTGCTGATGACGGCGTGTATTTTTCTATAACCAAATATTACCAGTCTGGTAAAAAATACGGAGTATTGCAAAATATAGCCACACAACAGTCCAAAGCTAGGATTATGAATGACGAATACGACAAAGACAGCGCTGCAGACTTTGCCTTATGGAAGAGGGCAGAGCCAGGCGAGCCCTCATGGGAAGCTGAGTTTTCTGAAGACAATATGATGACAAACATGCCAGGACGGCCAGGTTGGCATATCGAATGTTCTGCCATGAGCGAAAAGCTGCTCGGTGTTCCGTTTGATATTCATACCGGCGGAATAGATTTGAAGTTTCCACATCATGAAAACGAGATCGCACAGACGTGCGGGGCAGGTGCAGAGAAGCTCGCGAACTATTTCCTGCACAACAATTACATACTAATTGATTCTAAAAAGATGAGTAAAAGTCTTGGAAACGTCTATACGCTTCGGGATCTGGAAAAAAAGAACTTTAACCCGGAAAGCTTTAGATTACTAGTTCTAGAGAGTCATTATCATAGCGAAAGTAACTTCAGTTGGGATATCCTAAGCGCCGCATCAAATAGATACAGAAATTGGATGAATGTTTCTGAAACTTCCTGGCAATTACCAGAATCAAAAGATGTGGATGTAATTGAGAAAATTAACACATATCTAGCAGATAATATTAATACTCCTCTTGCACTGAGAGAAGTTGATTTATATTTTGAGAAGGTTGTGGCTGCAAATGAGTCGCCAAATAAGAAAGTAATCGGCCACATTACTACAGCATTAGGGGTTGATCTTCAATCACAAGACATAGATAATTCGCTCAAGGATTTACTCAAAAAAAGAGCTCAGGCTAGAGAAGAGAAGAACTGGGATCTTTCAGACTCGCTTAGAGATGATTTACAGAAGCTTGGCATAAACGTCAGAGACGCACAAACCGGACAAATCTGGTCAAGAATTTAAGTTATTAAGTTCAGTAGTCTCGTTTCGTTAGAGCTAACCAGCTTTGAGTGTCAGTCGTCAGTCTTTCTTTACCAGTTTCCCGCTAGAGACGTAATCATCGAACAAGACCTTCGCGCAGCCGGCTATAGGTATTGCTATAATTCCCCCTAAAATACCGCCAAATCCTATACCTAATATTGCAGCAGTAAACACTATAAGCGGTGTCAGTTCATTCGCCCTAGACTGAATAAGCGGCTGTATGGTTGCGTTTTCTAATTGTTGGTAAACTATAAAATAGATAAGCATTGTAATAGCTAGCGGTACGCTGGCAAACAAACAGAATAAGACTACGATCGCGGTGCTAATTATAACTCCTATAGTCGGAATTAAGCTGAACAAGAAGACAATTCCACCGAAAGCGAGGATGTTAATTCCGTCAACATCCAAGACGGTTGTTGCAATCAGCAGGGCAATGACTGCAAAAACTGCCCCAATTGCCGCGACCAGCATCTGGCCGTTAACAAAACCTGTGACAACCCGATACATTTTCTGGGCAATCTTCTTCCCGTGTGCACGTTTTTTCTCTGGATAAAGCGACCAGGATGCTTTAACCCACATCGGACCCTCTACCAACATCATAAACGTCAATATTAACACGGTTATTATTGATATCAGGTTTGACACAACTCTGTTGGCAGTTGAAACTGCCTGATCTGAAACACTACTAAAATCTCTGGACCAATTATTAGCAAAATTAACTATTTGTGATTCTAATTCATAGCGCCGGACAAAATCGCCCACCGTGCCTTCGCTGTTTTCCAGATTTCTTAAAGTCGAAGGAACATCCCGCACGAAATTAGTTGTCTGACGGGCAAGCGGAGGCACTATTAGTGAAAAGAATCCTATCAAAAGAGTTATTACAGTGATATAGGCAATAAGAGTTGCCCTTGTTCTACTTTTACTTTTTAGACTTCTTGCAAGCCAAGTCACGGCCGGATTCAAAGCAAGCGCAAGAAAAAACGACACAAAGATTAAGGTCAAAGGATGCTGGATGTTCTCAAAAAACTTAATAAGCAATCCAGCGCCAATCACAAAAAGGATTACTCTGGCTATAGTTTTATTAGAAATAGTAAGCTCTGTGGTTTTTTTGTCTCTTCCCAGCATACAGTTAATTATCTACTGCATCGGCAATATACGCAAGCTCAAGCTTATCTTTTATAGATTAGTTCTAATTCACTGACTATTTTTTTGATATCGTATTTTTTCACTTCCTTATGCTGGCTTGTTCCAATACGCGACCTTAACTCGTCATTGGTTAGCATATTCTCTAAAATGTTTGCAAATTCCTGAGAGTTTACCGGATCAAACAATGACTCGGGCCAGTCGGATAGAACACTTGCATATCCTAGATTATTCCCGCCTATTGTTATCCCGGCCCCCGCTGACATTGCTTCGGTCAAAACAATTCCAAAACTCTCGCCGGCCTTAGACGGGAATACTGCAATGTCCGCATCCGCCAAATATTGAGCTTTTTGTTCGTTGGACACAAACCCAGGAAATACTATTTCTAGAGAATAGCTTTCCGAAAGTTTTATCATTTCTTCAAGCAGCGGTCCTTTTCCGCACATGGTAAGCGCTGTTGTGTTACGCAGACCACTGTCTACCAGTTTATACGCTTCAATAAGTTCTTTAACACCTTTCCGCTCATCAAATCTCCCGACAAAAACTATGTTCTTTGTGGTCGTATTTTTTCTTCTAAATGAACTAAAGAAGCTGTAATCAACCGGATTCGGAAGTACAGTTCCAGACACTTTAAAGGACTTTTTCATAAACTTTAGTGAAGGCTCCGAAACGGCAAAGCAGCCATCCAAAGATACAATAGATCCCTTTAGTAATACTCCAAGTAATCTTGTCCCGACACGCGCAAAAAAACCGTAGGGCAAGATATGAAAAGTTCCAAACTTGGCTACACCGCTTGGCGCGTACTTCAATACTTTTGAGGCAAAAAACGGACTATACGGCATCTGGACATGCAGTACATCAAAATCAACATCCACAAAAAGCTGCTTTATCTTTTTTGCCGAAACGGGCAGGGGCGTCCGTACTGAATTGCCATTAAACTTGAAGTTCAAGGACTTGCCCATAGAATGAACATTTGGAATATCATTCCGAGTGGTATGAGACACAATATAATGCACTTCGTGGCCTCGGCTAGATAGTTCGCTGCCGATAGCTAAAACCGCCTGCTGAACACCGTCAGGCTTATCTAGCGTATCATCAAGAACCAATCCAATCGTCATGTTTGTAGTTTACAGTTTTCTAGCAACAGTTTACAGTTAAAGTTATGGATGATGATAAATACACTATCGAAAGTGGCCATTTAGACGTTGGTGGCGGCCACGATATCTACTATCAACGTTGGGGTAACCCCAAATCGAAGCCAATATTCTTTTTACACGGAGGTCCTGGTTCTGGTTGCAAAGATAAGTATAAAATTAACTTCGATCCAAATATTCATCACGTTATATTTCATGATCAACGTGGCTGCGGAAAGAGTACTCCCTTTGCAGATATAAGTAATAATACAACTCAAGACTTAATTAAAGACATAGACAAGTTGAGGCAAAAATTTGATTTTAAATCAATACAACTCACTGGCGGGTCATGGGGATCATTCCTTTCACTAGCCTATGCTATTACCTACCCAGAACAAATAGATAAAATACTTATATCTGGTATTTTTACTGGCAAAAAGTCAGAACTAGATTACGTACAGCAAGGTGGTCTAAAAACCCATTACCCCGACGCGTGGGAACAATATATTGAAGTTGTTCCTGAAGATGAGAGACATAATACCTCTGAATACTATTTTGATAAGATGACAAAAGGAAGTGATGAGGAAAGATTAGAACACGTAAAACGCTGGGTGTTATTAGAAAGTTCCGCGTTGATAATTGATAGTGACTTCAGAAAATCTTCCCTTGAGTCCGATAGCTATGATGAAACAAGCATTGCACTTGCTGTTTTGGAAGCTTACTATTTTATAAATAATTGTTTCGTGGAAGATAATTTTATATTTAATAACACCGCAAAAATTAAAAAGATACCAATTGTTATGGTGCACGGACGATACGATCACGTTTGTCCTCCAGAAACAGCATACAAATTAGCAAAAGCGCTTGGTGATAAATGTCATTTACAAATCGTACCTGCTTCACAC
>CAZTWI010000026.1:4909-6736 GCA_964617685.1 uncultured Candidatus Saccharibacteria bacterium
AGGCTCGCTCAGGGAAGCAGTAAGAGCTTACGCCTGGAGTTTTCTAGGCTAAATTCTTTTTGTAGAGTTTTTCGTATTCGTCTATTACTATTTCGTAACTGAATTGTTTGACGTATTTCTCGGCCCATTTCTGCCATAATTCACGCAGTTCAATATCTTCCATCATAAGCTGCATTCTCTCAGCATATTCAACCGGATCAGTGCAGTCTACAAGTGATAAGCGGCCGGTGTCTTTCAAGACCCATTTGTATCCGTCATTCGGATGGGCAACCACTGGAATCTGCATTGCCATAGCTTCAGCCAGCACAATTCCAAAGCTTTCGCCGTACAGAGCAGGTGAAGTATAAATCCCGCACTTGTTCAACAAATTTAACTTTTTTTTGTCATTTACGAATCCAAGAAATTCTACATTCTTTATGTTTTTGTCTTTAACATATTGCTCCAAACTTTTTCGGAGCGGTCCATCGCCAGCTATAATTAATTTTGCTTTTGGCTTCAGTTTTTTTAACTCCCGGAATGCATTAATTGTCTGCCTGGCGCCTTTACGCTTTTCTAAACGTCCCAAAAATAGAACGGTATTCAAATCTCTCTTGTGTGGCTTAACCGCATACAAATCCAGATCGATACCATTAGGAATGTAGTGGATTGGCAAGTCTGTGTAAGCATCAATGTACCCGATAGCAGCCGGGGAAACTGCTGTTATAGCATCAATGTGCGGCAACACAGCGCGTGCATATGTTTTGTAGGTGCTCACTAAAGATTTGCCCAAGACATTTCCTGGCAGCGCGGCATGAAAAGTACCGACACGCAGCGCTTTGCCTTCAACTCGAGTCAGTATCTGTCTGGCGGCAATTGGTATCAGCGGCTCATGAACGTGGATAACATCATAATTTTTATCAAGTTCAGCATCAATTGCTTCATTATCAATAGTGGCCGACACATCGGCGCTAGTTGCAGACGGCGTCTTTATACGGGCAGAACTGCCTAGAAATTTAACTCCTTTTGGAGCTTCATCTTCAGTCGTATTCCTTGGTCGTGGAGTAATAATAGTGACATCGTGGCCGCGTTTGCGTAATATCTGCGCCTGATGCTGAACATGCTCCTGAACTCCGCCGGATTTAAAAATATTGTAGGGTGTAAATATAGCGATTTTCATCCCGTTAGAGTCCTCTCAAACCTAGATTCATCACTAATAAAGTCTATATCAAAATAATGTTTCGTGGTTAGTTTTATATGTTCAAAGACTCTAACGGGATTCATTTTGAATCCTTCGATAGTAATTTTCTGATACTTTTTGGAATAAACGGATCAGCTTCCTCTTTAGTAGCAAGTATACTTGGCGCGTGATTTGGAATTTTAGCAACATGCTCAGTGAAATCAATAAATATTATTCTCATATGCTGCTCGACGACTATATTATCAAAATATTGGTCAGTCTCCACAGAAATGTGGTGAACAGGCAAATCAATCTGTTGCTTACAATTATCGAGCTTCAACATCTCTGCAGACATAATCATATAAGTTCTGATGTCATCATTACGCCATAAATTAACTTCAAATTCTACCGCACGTTTTGCTTCTTCTCTGGATAAATTGGCCATTTTCTTTTTGGCGTTATGTGTTTTCGAGTACATACTCCGAATAACTGCTGGGTGTAGAAACACGTTGTAGAAGAACAACGAAGGAAGTTTCTTTGCAAAAAACTCCGACCCGTAACGATAGAAATAATAACGGGACTTACTGAAAGAATAATCATATTTATGACTAAATCCAACCACACTAATTAATAATTCAACCTTATGCACTAAATCTGGATACCTCTGTAAC
>CAZTWI010000026.1:6746-8479 GCA_964617685.1 uncultured Candidatus Saccharibacteria bacterium
TCTGTAACATTCTGGTGACAATTACAAAACCGAGAGACATGCCTACTACAGTAATTTTTTTGCCGCGATAGCGAAGCTTTATAAACGACGCTAGGTAATCAGCCATGGTATCAATTGACGGTTTCATCCCTATAGAATAGAAGCTTTGCATCCCGCCGCATCCTGGCAGATCAGGAACCGTGACTGTCCCGTATCCACTCAAAGATTCTGCGATTCCATATACACGCTCCAAACTAGCGTGATGGCCGTAAATCATCAAAATCTCACGTTTTTTTGTGCTGTTTTTGATCCTGAGCATACGGCCGTTTAAACCGTTCATATTGAGCGGTTTAATATTTTTTTGCATTAGCTTATAGTGATTATTTTGTTCTTTCATGAGTCGGTAGTATAGATCTTTAAATTAAACTGTACCTTATCTATACCTCCAGAGGCAAATACTTTACTATTCTCTAAACATAGCCGAGGCCTTAGATCAATGATAAAGCACCTCTTTGCCGACATAGACGTATTCCCAGGCTTCTGGATCGGGACCCTGCAAGTCGGCATCAACGGGATAGCTGGGTATAAAACCATAAGTCTTTGCTTGTTCGTAGTTATTCGCAGCTAACCAGTTATAGCAATGAGAGTTTTTGAAGTTCTCAAAGGCATAGCCGGTACAAGCTAGATCAATTGTATAGCCGGTATGGTGTTTGGAATACCCTGGAACAGCTGTTGTCGCCAAGACTTTGTCGATCTCTGCGTCCGCAGTTCCTCTAGCAACGTCCGCAACACTTACTCCTTCGGCCTGCAAACGACCCAAAAACAGAACTCTTTGATCGCTCACTGATCTAAAAGCTGACACAATACTCATATTTAAACCTTCTGATAAAGCCTTAGCCTTCAGTGCAAGCCATGGCTCATGCGCCGATTTCTGCAATGGATAACCTTCTACATTTGTCAATCTTTCTATGGGACTGTTGCGCAGTTTATAGCCTCTTGTTTCTGCAATCTGACGTATTCGAGTGTCTGCTACATCATTCCCAGTTATAGAAGGCGGCACGTTAACCTTCGTCAGGTTTGGCTGAATAAGATTATCAAATAGCAGCCTGAATTCATTTCCACTAAATTCAATCAACCCGGATAGTTCGCCGTTTACGGTATCATCCGATTGGACAACACTACCAATCGGTGTCTCGGTAATACTCTGCGGATTATCCACTCGTCTTGAGCTAAAAACTATAGTGCCCGCAGATACTATCAGAATAAGAGCAATAATACTTACAACCCTTTTCGGAAAAGACTTAGGCTGTCTTTGACCCTTAGAATGTTTAAAAGAATTTGGTTCAACAACACGCATTTATAAGAAATAGTATATCTTAAAAGCCATCCTGAAGAGACTGCAAACTTTCAAAATACACAGCTCTAGCGTTTATACTAACTACTATGTCAGAAGAAAAATTTGAAAAGTTAGTATCTGAAGCAATTGATAATATCCCTGACCAGTACCAGGCTAAAATTAAAAATGTTGTTTTTAAGACAGAGGATTTTCCTAGCATAGGACAGCGTCAGAAACTCGGTCTTCGCGACTGTGATGCTTTGTTCGGGCTCTACGAAGGAGTACCGCTCACAAAACGAAACGACGCAGTCCACTCGATAGTGCCGGATGTAATTACAGTGTTCCGGCGCCCAATGGTGGACATTTATACAGACGAAAAAGAACTAAGGATGCAGGTCTTTGAAACTATCTGGCACGA
>CAZTWI010000027.1:0-8215 GCA_964617685.1 uncultured Candidatus Saccharibacteria bacterium
GAAATGATGCTTTTTAATATTCATTGTCCCTCCCTGAAAAGAGACCCCCAGTTGATGTATGTCATCAACTGTCTCTAGGTTATACTCAACTAGAATTTTCAGCTATGAAATTTCTTACACTCAAAAAAATTTAGCGGGCGGACTGCAGACGGGATAGAAATGCAGTTGCATCCTCTACGGACATTAATGTTGTCTGCAGATTAGTGTCATAAAAAGTTGGCGAAAGCTTTGTCTGTAGCAACTTGCCTTCTTTAAAATAATGGCTCAATATGATTCCCCGCTCAGTTCCCGGCCACTGTGTTTGATCAAAGTACATATTTCCTAGTCCGTAATAAATTGGCTTTCCATTGTATAGCTCATAAATCTGCGGCTGGTGGGCCGAACTACCAACCACCATATCAGCTCCTAGGTCAATTAGCTTTTTGAACACTTCTTCCTGATCACCAATTGGCAAATCACAAATTGGATACTCTACGTAACCATTAGGATAAGCGTAGCACTCCCAATACTGCACGTCGACAATAACGAATTGAGATTGCTGATGAGCAGCATCAATGTCAGCTTTAATACTCTCAAAACTGAAATCAAAACTATTTGCGCCAGCCCTATCTGGCCCTGCAATTGCTCCGCCGTTTGGTGAATCCGGATAGTTATATCCTAGGAACGCAACTTTCGAATCCTTTTGGTCGGCAACGAAAAACTTAGCCGCATCTTCTGTATTAAGCCCGCCGCCAAAAACATTCCAGCCCAGACTTTTATACAAATTGATCGTTTCAGTGTTGTTCTGGCTGCCAGTGTCGTTGTTGTGATTACCGGTTATTTCCACTAAATCCACACCGCTTGCCTTTAGGGTCTCTATAAATCTAGGATCAGAACAGAACACGGTTAAACTAAACACGCAATTCTCTGCGAATGAAACTTCGTTCGAAATGTGGGTTAAATCAGCGTCTGCCAGAAAGTCCCCGATGTTTTTACTAAAATATAGAGGATCGCCAACTGTATTTAATTTCCTCATCATTACCCGGGTCAGCGCTGTTACTCCAGACTGATTAACCTTAAATACACTGTCTTTCACCAGCAGGTCGTTTAAGTCTAGATCATTAAGTGTCGTAGGACTTTCGCTAGTAAAAACAGCTTTTCGGAAGATCGCGCCCGTCTGGAAACTATCCAAATAATATTCATTATCCAGCGCAAGCAATTTTACATTAAAACTTAGCTGATCTTCCGGTACAATCACGATTTCAGTAGCGGAGAGGTCATCTAAAGACTCCGTGGTAATCATTGAATTCTCGCTAATCCCTAAAGACTCCGCGATTGCCGTTCTGGCTATGCTGTCAATCTCATGCCAGATTTTGACATTAAGCCGAGGGAGTTCTTCCTTTGTCACTACTTGCCTTGCAGCAGATACGCTTGCAACTGGTACATACGCATCCATAACAGTGGAACCACTTGCTTGCAGAGTTGTCTCAACAACCGCATCTGTATCGCCATCAACAGTTTTAGCTTGGGCTACTATCGCATCAGATACTTCTTGCTTTTCCGATTCAGTAAATGTCGCGTCAAAATTTAACTTATTCGCAATTGTTTCCTCGACTGATTCTGAAAAAAAAGTTTTATAGACCAGAAATCCTGCTGTTATCACAACTACAACCACTAATACAAAAACTAGTAGCTTCTTTAACTTACTGCGTTTTTTTACAACGCCAGTCGATTCACTCCACATGCATCTATTCTAGCACTATTATGTAGCTGTGATTGCTGATAATATTCTGCTTTAAAGTTCAATAACCCGGTGGGCACTGCCCCACTCCCTCCACATACTAGGAGGATAACTAGGAAGCAGATGTAGAAGTTGCCTTCCCAAATCAGTATGCGACACAACATAAGAAGCAATGTAATCGGCATTAACTTCATGATCAGATTCAACGTATTGAGCGTAATCATCCTCAGGCGAATATACAGTATCATCCATATAACCAAAGTTAGACACGAAAGAACTGTCAGCTTGCATGACGTGACCTAATTCATGAGCCAGAATAAAGGGCACAAACAGTCCCTTAGGAGCTTCGTCGAGCTCAGACGGCAACTCAAATCTTTTCATAATTCTTGCCCTCACACCTGATGAGATCGCTGTATTATTCAAACCAATATGTACACTCGGCTCTCCATCACTATTTATTCCACCGACAATCATGTCAAAATCAGGCTTAATATATAGATTCGTATTTCGTAGTAGTGAGAAGTCTGGAAACAATCTTACTGACTGTACTAAAACATCACCCGTAAATGGACCCAAGTATGTATCTAGTACTTCGGCTTGTTTCAAGACGCCAGGTTCGACATTTATAACTTTAGAGTCATCAGAAGGCATAATGTTTCATTATAGCATATTTTGATTAAATAGTCAAAATATGCTTTTTGCTAATTTAAACAGAGGACGCGATGTCGGCCACGAAAACCGGGGGTATACTTTTTAAATCTGAGACGAAGGGATGTATTTGGCAACAAGTTTATTTGTATGTCTCTTTTCTATATTGGATATTTGAGTATCAATAAAACCTTTTGACGGTCCTAGCTTGCGTATCAGTATTGTTACAAGTCCCGCCTTGTTCGCCCCAAAAATATCTTGAATATATCTGTCGCCTATCATGGCGACTTCTGTAGTCTTAAGTTTATGATCTAGAGCAGCTTGTCTAAAATATTTAGGAAACGGTTTAGCATAAATTCCAGCGGGATGCACGACACCTTTCGCATGAAGCAATTGTTTTAAGTCTTTCAAATCACGGCCCTTAGGTCGATTTGTTGCAATATAGATGTCTACTGTTTGTTTTTTGAGATACGCACTAAGCACAGGATCGACATCAAACGAACCGCGAGACACAACCGTACCATCTAGATCAATAAGAACGGCTTTGATTCCACGGGATTTTAGTAGCGAAAAATCAATATCACTTACGGAATCGGCAATATAATCAGGCATGAATAATTTACGTCTAGAATTTGTAAGGGGTTTTGCCAACATGAGAGCAGTATATCAAAATCTTTGCTAGTAGCTTCTGGCGAATGCAGCCAACAATGAAACCAGCAGATAGAAACCGAAGATCAAGCCGCGCACTAGCAAATATCCCGCTATCGAATATATGATTGCGTACACACTAAACAGACTTCCAAAGAACGCGGTGATAGCAACTAGGAAAAGCAAAAGCCCGCTCAGCAGCTGTCTGCGGCGCAATGTTTTATCGGTGGTCCATAACACGCTGGCTAATATTCTGGATAGGCCGTTGACCAGAACATATCCGCAGACCATCACAAGAGTCAGCCAAAGCGAAAACTTGAAGTGATTCGTTAATATAATGCCGGTTAATATGCCGATAATACCAAGAGAAAAATACCCTAAGTATGATAATCCCTCGTTTTTTAGAGAAAAAGAGCCGCGAATGAACTGGAAGCTCTGGAACATTACTAAAACTGCTATTCCGGCTACAAGTGTTTCTTCCTTGTATTGGCTGAAAAGCAACAGCCCGGAGATTACATACAGAAGCCCCTTGATAAATAATATTGGACTGGCTAGTCTAACTAGCTGCTTCATCACCCGGTTTGGTTTAATTTTTGCTTTTTTTGCTGAAGCGTTCTTTATTTCCGGCTGTATTACTTGTAGCAATTCATTAGGTTGATATAAAGGAAAATTATGTGTACCAGAGTTAACTTTTACTACCTTGGATTTTGGCATATGATTCACAATAAATTTTAGTTGCTGCTCATCAACCAGCCGGTCTTTTTCCCCGTAAATGATTGTCGTGTCTACATTTTTAATCCGCTTTGCAAGAACCAATGATTTTTGATTCTTTACAGCATTGGTGGCTGATCTAATGGTAGGAATGAATTTAGCGATCTTTTGCCGGCCGACAGTCTTTGAAATAGTTGATACTAGATATCCAGTGTCAGAAAAATTCTCAATGTAGTTGAATTTTCTAATTAAGAATCTTTTGCGGTCTACATCCAAGTTAATAATTACCGGAGAAGCTAGATAAAGCCGCTTAACTTCTTCTGGATAAGCAGCGGCATATTTCATAGCTACCAGCGCCCCTAGTGAATGACCAAGTATACCTAGTTTCTTAATACCCATGGATTCAAGCGTGCGTTTTAACCACTTAATTTGATCCTCTAAATCATATGCAATATTTCGAGGCTTTGGTGACTCGCCAAAACCCAGTAAGTCTACAGCTATAACGCGATGTTTCTTTGAAAGTTCAGGCACAATATTGTTCCAGTAATTTGAGGAGCATTCGATACCGTGCAGCAGTACTAGCACCTCGCCCTCTCCAGTATCTATGCTCACATGTAATAATTGCTGCTGGTAACGAGTTAATACTTCTACCATTTGCTGAGGCAAATACTGAACAAGCATATGATCATTTTTCACAATTCCCAGTGTTTCTATTTCCATCAAAGGTTTTATTTTTCTTAGCGCCAATAGCTGGCCATGCACAACAAAAACATCACGTTTGCCAGAGTAGAAAGTAGTTGGTGCATTTACTTTTTTCAGGATTTTAGCGAATTCAAATTCATTAATTAAGTATTTTAAATTCAGACGAGTTACTTCTGGATCGAGTTTGTTATCGTAGGCATCAATCAAAATATGCAGCCATTTCATGAGGCTGTCTTTCTCGACAATCTTATAAAGCAGCTTATCCTTTTTTAATAATTTATCTACCCGGCGATAAAGGAACAAAGATAGCTTGGTGTAGAATAGTGAATTTGCATATCCGATTTTTACCATTTCTTCAGAGTGGAGATAAAACGGCGTAGAAATCATGTACAACTGTGAAACATCTTGGTAGTCAGATGCGTACTTTAGCGCCACAGTCCCTCCCATTGAATACCCGACAACAGTTAAGTCTTCTGTTGCTCCTAATTTTTCTAACGTTTTCCTAAGCGACCCTGAGTGTTCGTCTGGTGTATATTTAGCGTTTTTTGGTCTTGGTGATTTGCCGTGACCAAGCAGATCTACAACAATAACGCGGTAATAATCGGATAATAAATCTGCGATTACCCGCCACTGCGTACCATCACCAAACATACCGTGCAACAGTACAATCGGCCTGCCGCTACCGATATCCTGTCTAACGAACAGATTGTGACTTTTTACAGATTTCAAAGTTTTTACCATTATCTAATGCCCGTCACTATGGGATTTTCGTAGATAATATTTAGTCATAAAACTTTTAAAATCTAGTAGTTTCTAGTTTATCGGCGGGGTTGTCTCAGTATTCGCTCCTTCAAGCTGTTGCTCGAGGTCAGCTATTTTTTGGTTTTGATCGGCAATAGTTTGCTTCAATGCTGCGTTTTCACTTTGAAGTGCTTCAACAGTTTGCTGTCCTTCTGTAATATCTTCTTCGATTTCATCGCCAGCTGCTGCTTTAGCCAAACTTAATTCGGCTTCAAGTGATGATACTTGTTGTTGTAGTTCTTTTTCCGCATCAGTTGTTGCTGACTCTTTACCATATGCGTAACCTGCAAGTCCGCCTAAAATAAGAGTGATTATGATTAACAGGATAGTAACTGTTTGGCTAACTACTTTTTTATTCTTAGACCCTGCTTCTTGTCCACTTACATCTGACATACTCTATACTCCAATTTTTAATAATTCTATTCCTAAAAGCATCATATCATAATCAGTGAATAGTTTTTTAGAACAATGACTGATGGATTCTATTACAGAGCTCCTGAGTCTGAAAATACCGTTCGGGAGGTTTTTCTGTGCCGTCAGCAAAGCCTAATAATATATAAATAGAAATAGACATAAAAATACTTGAAGAGATTATCAAGAGATCTTACATAGACGCGAAAAAATAGTACAGTTATAGAAACTTAAAAAGCCAAGCTCAGTATCATAGACAAAATTGGAACTAAAATCAGTCTTATTCATATCTATATCGAAGACTTTCTTGCTGTATCATAGATATATCTATTTACTACATATAAACAGAATTGAAATAATATATTTTACCCATCTGACATGCAGCCCGCAATAATATAGTGAATAAAGCACAATTCAATAAATTCTATCAACTGACTAAACCCGGAGTGTTGTACGGAAATGTCTTGACCGGAGCCGCGGGATTTTTACTTGCCGCAAACGGGGATATAGATATAAGGCTTTTTGCTGCGACAATTATTGGTATGACGCTAGTCATAGCTTCTGCGTGCGTCCTTAACAACTACCTTGACCAAGATATTGACAAAATCATGGAGCGGACAAAAAAACGTCCGAGCGTAGCAGGAGAAATCAAAGGAAGCCACATGATTATATTCTCTGCGCTTCTCGGTGTGTTTGGTATTACGATGCTGGCTCTTTGGACAAACTGGCTGGTTGCGGCAATTGGCATAATCGGGTTTGTAACATATGTATGGCTCTACGGTGCTCTGTCAAAACGCAAGTCAATTCACGGCACGCTCGTTGGTAGTATATCAGGAGCATTACCGATAGCCGGAGGTTATGCTGCGGTTGGCGGACAAATTGATGTAGGACTGGTAATTGTATTTATGATTGTATTTTTCTGGCAGTTCTCCGAGTTTTATTCAATTGCTATTTATAGGCGCAAGGAATATGCAAAAGCAAATATCCCGGTCATGCCAGTTGTAGTAGGCGTCCACCGAACCATTATCCAAATATTTGTCTACACGGTACTATATGTTGCCAGCACATTGGCGCTAACTGTGTATGATTACACTGGCTGGACTTATTTCGTGATAATGCTAGTAAGCGGTTTGTACTGGCTATGGATTGGCCTGCAAGGCTTCAGTGCTAAAGACACTGATGCTTGGGCGCGCCGCATGTTCCGTTTTTCAATGTTTATGATTCTCTTACTCTGCGTGATGCTTTCTATCGACTCGCTGTTGCCATAGCATCCTAGAACTATCGGCTGCTATTTTTTAGCGGTCTTTTCTTTTTTTCATGCTCAACAATCAAATACGATCCCAGGGCCGCGCCGATAGCAACCGGAAATATATACAAATAATTAGCGATAATCGCCACGACCTCTACGGCTAAAGTGATGTAGAGCATGAATGTTACAAGAGCAGATCTTAAAGATTTGTGTTGGATCAAAGAAAAGGTTAACGAAGAGTCGAGCATTTCCACGAACAGGTAAAAAATAAAAAGTCCAATGGCTACAATAATGCTGAAACTTTCAACCGCCTCGCTTGGCGAGAGTAATTCAATATTCACTCTCATATAATACCAAAAAGCAATACTGCGAGAGTTTATGCTTGGCTAGGGTGGAGGGATTCGAACCCCCGATACTGGGACCAGAACCCAGTGCCTTACCACTTGGCGACACCCTATTATCCAGTCTATTCTTGCGATCAAAGACCATTATATCTTAAAACTTCACAAATTCTTATATATCTTGGGCGAATTAAAAGCCAACTTATATTAAACTGATATTGATGAGGTTGCTGAAAATAACAGTTGGTGCGGCTCTAACGGGCATAGGGGTTGCGCTTATTTACTATTTATTTGAGGCGGCTGTACGCAATGCCATACAGTATGTTTGGTTAGATTCATTCAACACGAACAGCAACCGTATTTTGATGCTGACACTGACCCTTTTAATCGGTTTCACGTTTTTCACAGTTCAACACTTCTGGGATCAGAAATCTGAAAAAACCGCAGGCGAAGATACTCCCTCGCCAACTTTACTCAATTTAATCAAAGTTCTTTTTATTGGTTTTTTGTCACTTTTTGCCGGAGCTTCACTTGGTCCGGAGGCTATATTAATCCCTGCGTGTTTAGTTGTTGGCGGCCTCGTGGGCGCTAAAATAAGCAGGAACGACAAACAAATAACTAAATTGCTTGGTGCCGCGGGCTTTGTTGCACTTTTTGTAGCATTTTTTAGTTCGTTTTGGGCGGCACTGTTTGGACTGTATCTCTTAAAAGCGCAATCTGGAGCTAAACTGAAACCGATGATCGTTGCTATTGCGCTGATTGCATCGGTTGTGACCTTTGGAACTCTTCAAGCAATTGAAGCTCCTGAGTATTTTACTATCCCGGCACATAACTGGAATCTATCAGTAGAATCAATTGCCGTGATGATCGGGCTGCTTATAGCCGGTTTTCTCTACACTCATTTCCTAGCACTGATTTCTAAAGTAGTCGAATACACAAGATCCAAAAACAAAAAAGCCGCGTGGTGGCAACACGCGCTTATCG
>CAZTWI010000028.1:0-7044 GCA_964617685.1 uncultured Candidatus Saccharibacteria bacterium
TAGACCATCAGTCGCTTCTAAAATTTCGTCAGCGTAATCAGTGATTCTGAAAAACCACTGCCTCAAACTGCGCTTTGTAACCAATGGGTCGTCCGGGCCGTCATGACGCCAGCATTTACCCGCTATCACTTGCTCGTCTGCTAGCACGGTTTTACACTGATCGCACCACCACTGCAGACTTTCTTTCTGATATGCCAGTCCATCTTCAAACAATTTCAAGAAACACCACTGTGTCCAACGGTAATATTCCGGCTTACTGGTATCGATTTCTTTTGACCAGTCCATGCTCCAGCCCATAGAACGGTATTGGACTCTATAGCTTTCTAGCGCATCGTCTGTTGTTTTTCTAGGACTTTGACCAGTTTTAATCGCGTAATTTTCAGCTGGTAATCCAAAAGAGTCAAAGCCTATTGGGGAGTATGATTCATAACCCTGCTGCCGTTTGTAACGTAGTAATATGTCAGGAAGCGTAAAATTTTTCGCATGCCCCAGATGAATGCCTGCTCCGGATGGGTAGTTGAACATCCCAAATCCAATATATTTTGGCTTGACGCTAGCTAAGTCAGCTTTATAGGTCTGGTTATCATCCCAGTATTTCTGCCATTTTGGTTCAATGTCTTTTGGACTGTATCTCTTCATCCCGTTAGAACCCTCCTAAAATTAAAAACGCAAAGGATGCAACTTGATAGCAAATCTATACTAGTACAATCGAATATATTGGTTCTAACGGGATTCATTATTACTAATTCTACCCTATATTTTATTAATCAGTCCAAAGTATATGTCTGAAATTAATTTTAAAGCTCCTGTGTGGTCAAGAAGTTTTTTATCAATATCTGCCGGGTTAACTCTAAATTAATGGGTTAGCCGATCGGAGCTCAACTGCTTTCGAAGGACTAATATCCCCATCAATAGCTTTCAGCAAAAGATTTGACGCCTCAAAAAAATCCTGCCTGTCTGGATGATCCGGATGGAGTGATCCGACATGATTCCGAGTAGTTCTACCGATTGCATTGCTTATTCCGCTCAGTGTAGAGCTCGGCACGCCTGCATACACAACCCCGACCGCACCGTTTAACAATGCCTGTTCAAAGCAAGATTCTCTAACAACGCACATTTTGCACAGTTCGATTGCAGATCGTCTTGCAGTATTCGCTTCGCTTGATCTGGCGTCGACTTGTTCTATGAATAGGTCTTTGTTGACAGGAAGACTGCATTCTAAAATGACCCGGTCCCAGCTTTTTTGGTCGCGGAGCATAACGGTAGTCCTTACCTTGCTTTGATCTGATTTTTCAAACCCTGGCAATAACTGTCTTGCAAGTTTCTTTGTCTGTCCGCGATTCATATTAAAAACCTTAGTTAACTTGTCAAGATTATAGCGGCGTCAGCCATTTTTTTCTAGTTGTTAGTGAACCGTGACGAATCTTCAGGTGTAGTTCTTGAATATTTTTAGTTATTCGCCCAGGGTTGCCGTCTGCAATTTTCCGCGCATCGACTTCAATTATTGGAGCAATATTGGCGCTTGTACCGGTCGCAAATACTTCATCTGCAATGTACAGTTCAGTTAAATCTATTGACCTCTCGATTACTTCCAAACCTAGTTCTTTTTGAGCTAGCTCAATTACAGTCCGGCGATTAATTCCTTCCAGCAAATCGCTGGTTGAATCCGGTGTGATTAACTTGCCGTGACGAACAATGAAGATATTGGCGGCAGACAGTTCGCAGACATGCCCATGAACATCCAAGAAAATACAATCATCATACCCGCTGTCTATCGCATCCTGCTTAGCCAGAACTGAATTAACGTAGGCTCCATTAACTTTCGCTCTGGACGGGATTGCATAATCGGGAATACGCCGCCAAACACTGGTTTTGACTCTTGAACCTTCGGATTTCAAAATCGGCACAGCATCATAGACAAACATGCTCAAATCTGTGTCCAAACCTCGTGATTTCGTACCCGCAATCTCACTGGTAACATGGACTGTTGCCCGAACATAGACATCGCCTGCAATATTGTTTGCGTTTATAAGCTTAGCAGCTGCTTTTTCGAATTTTTTAAAAGTCCACTGCTTTGCAAAGGTATCTATCCCGATAATCTGAGCCGAGTCCTCCAGACGATTGAAATGATCCTCCAGCCTGAAAGCCAACTTTGCTCCATCACCAGCCATAGAAACCGGAAAAACCGTATACACACTCAAGCCATACAAAACCGCCGAGGAAGCAATGCTCAGATTCGCATTGTTAGAATCTGCGATTTTATCTTTAAAGAATACTTTTTGGTACATTTTTGACATCACACTATCCTTAAAATTGTCTAAGAAAATTTGTACTGAAACTAGTTGTTAACTTCTGTTTTTCTTTCCATCGGTCTTCCGCTAAATCCACAAGTCTTAATACAAGTTCAACGGTAGATACGCCGCTCGCTCGCCAATTATGCAGATACAGACTGCCTGGCATAGGATTTATCTCGTTGAAATAAACGATGTCTGACTTTGTATCAACTAGAAGGTCAATCCTTGCTATACCCTCGCAACCAATAGCTTTATACACTGTTTCTGCCGTCTCTTGCGACTTCTTATACATTTTCTCAGATAAGTCGGCGGGAATCTTGCTGTAACCCTGCGATCCGGATTTTGCTCCCATTTTCTTACCGCCCTTGCCTTGATTCATGTATTTTGTATCAAAGTCAAAAACGCCGTCAGCCAGAGCAAGCGGCTGTTCGACAGAAGCAACAGTTAGCACATCATTGCCGATTATCGGCACTGTGACTTCTACTAAATTTTCCACGGCTTCTTCGACAAGAGCTTTGTCATCGTAATGAAGCGCCACTTCTATTGCGTTTACAAGTTCCCTCTCATTCTGAACTTTCGTTATACCGATACTGGAACCGAGCCTAGCTGGTTTCACGAACAAAGGCATTTTTAGATCTTTCATTATTGCTTTGTGCCAGCCAACCATATTAACGGAATAATCTTTTTTAGTAAAAAACTTCATTTTCGGAGTAGCAACACCATGTGCTTCCGCTATTAATTTGCTCAGTACCTTGTCCATCGCAATAGCGCTTGCAGTTACCCCGCAGCCTACGTAAGGCACGTTAGCCATCTCGAGCAAACCCATTAATTCTCCGTCTTCTCCATGCGTACCGTGTGTCGCAGGGAAAACGATGTCTACTTTTTTATAAGCTTTCCGTCCTGCAAACTGGCTCGATTTGATTAAAGTCAGGCCTCCGTCAAGCGACAGTTGGACTTTAGGTGCTTTTTTCATAAATTCATCAATCCCCCCTGTTTGATACAGTTTGATATCTTTCAGTTTCTCATCCCAATACCAGTTGCCGTCTTTAGAGATATACACCGCTTCGACTTTATATTTACCAGTTATTTCTAAAGGCTTTATTACGGCTGAAAGTGCTGTGATAATGGATATATCATGCTCCGGAGATCTGCTCCCAAAAATGACTGCGATTGTTTTCATAACGCCAAGTATGACAATTAGCTGTTACAATTACAAGCATTTAATTGTAATTGTCAGTCCAATCATTCTGCATCAGAACAACGTCGCCTGCTGATAATTTATACGACATATATTCGTAGTAATTCAGCGGGTTTTCTTCAATCGTCACAGTACCCTTAAACTCATTTTCTCTCAGCGCTTTCATAATAATTTCCGTAGCGCTATTATTCATTAGAACCACCTCGTCCGGATCTGTGGTTATTATGTGGTCTGCTATTTCTCGATGTACGCTTTCTTTTTCTTGCCCCTGCTCCACCAAACCAGGTGTCACATAAATTTTCCGTTTAGCCGGAAGCTCCTTCAGAAGCGCTAAGCCCGCCTTTATTCCTTCAAGATTACCGTTATATGTATCGTCTATTATCCAGGCACCGTTAATATGGACAGGGCTTAATCGGTGCTCAAAGGGTTTTATATTGCTTACTGCTTCAGAGATAGACTTATTATCAATGCCCAGCTTTTGCGCAAATGTAGCCGCAAAGGCTAATGGCGGAGCGAGATGTCTGCCTAAAAGCCCGCTGTTTAATTTGATGGTGTTTTTATCTTTCTTTAACGTTATATGAAGACCGTGAAAACCACTGCTATCAATCGTTATCTTCCAGCCCAGAGCACTATTTGCATCAAAAATCTGTTCGTCGCTCAGGTTCAGCTCCAGCTCAGAAGCTGCTTGAGCAAAAGCAAAAATCTTATCGGGGTCGACAAAGTTTTTTATAGAGGCTAAATCGACTTTAAGCGCACCTACATTCTTGTAAGTGTCTAAATGGTTTGGGGCAAAGCCGGTTATAACTGCAAAATTCGGACAGGTGAGCTGGGCAAGTTCCGCAATATCTCCTGGCCTATACTCTCCGTATTCAAAAACTATGATGTCCTCGTCTCCATCTAAATTGTTATTTATCCATCGCGCATGGCTAATTGCAACATTGCGGTTTCCTGGAGTGACTGCGACCTTTTTATTACTGGATAGTATTGTCCCTAAAAATTCTTTCATTGTTGTCTTGCCATAGCTGCCTATTACGGCAATCTTTATGGCTTTGGATTGGCTCATTTTAAGACTTGCTTCACTGATATCTGTCTTCCGTTTAAATCTCAGCAACAAATTACCAAGTCCTGCAATTACAGCCAAAAACAAGGCCGAAACAATCGGTGTTATAAAAAACACAAGAGATGCAAACATATAGTTGTTTTTGACTACAAAAAACACCGTTGATAGTAATCCGGCTAACGATATGAAGTATGAAATGAAAATCATCGAAACCGCCTTTTTCGTATAAACCAGTTTCTTGCGTTTCATAATACGGCGGTAATCAGGCGCGCGACTTACCCATGCCAAGAACTGGGAAGCGTCGTATTCTACCTGTTGGAGCATATATACATAAACGTAAGGAACTGACGGCGAATAAACCGTTAGGAAATTCTTAATTCTTTGGAACACCTAAAAAATCCTCTATGTATCTTGCCGTTTCGCCGGCTGAAGTCTGGTGCACCCAATGATTCTCGCCATCTATAATTTCAATTTTTGAGCCCAGAATAAGAGAAGCGAGCTTCTCGCCCATCCATACCGGAGTTGAAGTATCTTTTGATCCGTAAATTAATAGTGTTGGTATTTCTATAGCTCTTGCGTCTGTTTGAATATCAGCACTCAGTGTCTGATTAATAACTTTCTTGTGAATCTCAGATAAATCAGCCTTGTAGTCAGACCCGATTACTGAATAAAAACGATTTTTTAAGTTTTTCGGTGTGATATGCCGGAATATCTTGCTCATAAATTTGAGAAAAAACTTGTATACTTTGCGATTGTCGCGAACACCGGCCGATGCTATAAGTATAAGTTTCTGCGGTTTTAACACACCCTCTGCAGCTACTTTGATAATAATCTGACCGCCCATCGAATGCCCTATAAGTACATACTGCTTAACTGCAAGTTTTTCAATGAAATACGCTATGAAGCTGCCGTAGCTATCTATGCTATAGATAGTTTCATTTATCTGACTGTCGCCAAAATTCGGCAGATCAAGACTGATTATCCGAAACTTATCCTTAAGCTCTGCCGTCAGCTGCTTAAAACTATCTTTGTCGTGCATCCATCCGTGTATACATACTAGTACCGGCCCCTTGCCGGTATCAGTGTAAGAAATAAGTGTGTCCTGTACGATAATTTGAGGCATATTTAGGTTTTGTTAGAGGTTATAAATTCTTCTTTAAAACTTTTATCTTTGATTTTCATCCAGAAGGGGCTTTGGCGTACTAATTTACTTTCATCCGCCGGATCTGCCAACAATAATTTAACCGTTTCCTCTGCATATACGCCATTTTGGGAGCCCTTCAGAAACACTACGGCATTTTCTCTCAGGTGTTTTTTAATTATAGTTGCAGCCTCATAAGGAGAATTGGAAACCTCTACTAAACACCCGTTATTCTTCGCCTCCGTTGCTGTGTAATTATTAGCATCCGGACCAAGCGTAACGACAAGATAAAGTTTTTTGTAGTCACAATACCGGCCAATATTGCTGTGTTCCTCTGCTGAAACATTCCCAAGCTCATTCATATTTCCAAGCAAGGCAATTCTTTGCGGCGTTTTAACCGAATAAAGATAGTCCAGTCCGGCCTTGACAGCTTCCGGACTTGAATTGTAGGTATCATCAATAAGAATAGAATTATCTATACCTTTCAGCTTATTCATCCGGCCAGGTTGGGCTGTAACGGCTCTTGCTCCTTTCGTCAGACTATCGATATCCATTCCCAGTTCTTTTCCAACCGCTAGGCCCGCGGAAACCGCATCAATACTATGCTCGCCCACAACTTGCAGGTCTGACGGCTTAATACCTATGTGTTTGATGTCTTCCCGGGAATAGTTAAATAACTGGTCAGTATCAGCAAAATGTAGATAAGAAGGGTCTACCATATTTTTATTTATTATAGTTTTGTTACTATAGCTCGCAACTGATAGTTCTTCTCTGGCAACAGTTTCAATAGTTTCGAAATATTCCATGTGCTCTGGCGCGACCGCTGTCACAACTGCGATGTCTGGGCTTAGCCAAGAGTAGTTCATAAGCTCTCCTGGCATGTCGGTACCAAGCTCTAAAACCAATACGTCAAATGGTGCTTTTGACAGTATCTTAATCTGATTCTTGATAATTATCCAAGCCCATGCAAACGGATTCTTTAGTAGGCTTGGAAACCTGTGCCCAAAGACTGAGCATGGTATTCCAACATCAGTATTGTAATTAGACAACGTGGATCTTACTTGAAAGGATTCTGACAAAACCGTAGCTATAGCTTGTGTGGTAGATGTTTTGCCGACACTTCCAGACACAACTATGATTTTAGGATTATTTTTGGCTATATATTTTACGGCCTGCCATTTTAGAATCCCGGCTATACGTTTTCGCATGAATATATTGTAGCCTACTATCTAGTTTTTTATCTTGAAAAGCCAGGAACCAGTTTACTGAGAAATTTCAAGCAATTCTTGAACACGCATCTGCAGTTCTTCTACGGTCATTTCTGTATCCGGTCGCACAACTTCTGCCGTGA
>CAZTWI010000028.1:7054-8072 GCA_964617685.1 uncultured Candidatus Saccharibacteria bacterium
TTCTCTGCCGCCAAAACTAACGCCAACAATTGTATTATTTGACTTCTTAATTAAGACATTTCCGTTAACAACTGATCCTTCGCTGTAGTTATCGGGATCAAGCGGAGGGAATTCACCAAATCCGGCCTTAACAAACGCGTTATTTAAGATGGCTGCATACTCCTTAAGTTTAACCGTGATTGTATAGACGTATACTGCTTCACCATCCACAGTATCCTCCAGTGGCAAGCCTAGATCGGTACCGTAAACTTGGACATCCTTCATTTGTTTGATTAACTCCGCCCTAACATTCGAGCCGTAGTTTCCAAATACAACCAGTGATACTTGCTCGCTCAAATAATTAATTTTTGATTCATCTTCGTCGTCAGGAACCTGGACCGCCCATTCGCCCAAAACTGAATCAAGGTTCGGAGAATTTTCACCGTCGCTCCTACTGTTATAAAACTCTGTATAGCGCAGAAACTGCTCTGTCGGATAGACAATTCCCTCAGTCGTAACAGATGTATTAGTGGTAGCACTTCTTTCAGTGTACTGAACCCTGTTCTGCACGACTCTTTGCGGTGCAAAATTAAACCTATAATCCTGGATTACTTGATTACCCGATCCGCCTTCTGTCAGAGTTCTGACAACGCTCGGCGTAGCCATGCTATTATTTATGGCCGACCAGAATCTTCTCTCTGGAGTCATATAAAGTTTTGTATACCAGAAGTATGAAGTAACTAAAGCTAATAAAACGGCAAAAACCAGAATATAGCGTGTAATCTTGGCAAAATTCCAGTGGCCTATGCGATTACTTACTCTTTGTTTAAAGCTTGATTTGCTAACTTTTTGATTATTTGACTTGCTCTTGGACTTATTGTTCTTACGACCACCAAATAGGCGTCTTGACTTAGTTTGTTTGCTCATAGGTTTTATTGTATCAGTTTATATGGAGAATTCGTCAAAAATACGCTATTATTTACTTTGTCAAAGACAATAAGAAGGGGCATTAGCGCAGCTGGCTAGCGCGCTTCGTTCG
>CAZTWI010000029.1:0-567 GCA_964617685.1 uncultured Candidatus Saccharibacteria bacterium
TAATGTCTGCCGGTGTGGCAGTGGTAATAGTTTTTTTGTTGTTTAGTTATGTGCAATTTGTTCAGAAAAAGAGTATCGGTGACTTGACAAAAGATATTAAAGAAGAAGTAGCTAAAGTAGAGTCAGTTTCGGGCATTGATGAAATTTTGACTATCCAAAATCAGCTTAAATCCCTGCCTGAGTTAAACGAAAACAGACCCGAACTATCTAGGATATTTGACTACATGACGGCCGCCACACCCATAAATGTATTTATCAGCAGCTTGGAGGTCGATGTAGTAAACAGTACGATGGAGATTTCTGGGACTGCTGACAGTATTGCATCAATTAATAAATTTGTTGATACGCTAAAGTTTGCAGAATATACAACGGATGAAGTTAATGACGGCGTGCCTTTTACCGAAGTCATAACTCAGTTGAGTCGAAATGAAAATAAATCCAGCTATACTATTGAGATGAAATACGATCCGATATTATTTAATAATACGGTCAAAGTAGCACTTGTGATACCTAACACTGTTACTACCCGGTCAGTTACTGGCCAGCCAACTATTGATGCGACTAATG
>CAZTWI010000029.1:577-7834 GCA_964617685.1 uncultured Candidatus Saccharibacteria bacterium
ATTTCTAGATCGCATTTGTCTGAAAAACACCTGCATATAGAAAAGGCTCAAGTAATTATTGTAGCTGCAGTATCTGGTGCTGTGTTTGTACTTATGTTTAGTTTGTTCGCAAGCCGGGCGTTATTAAGCCAATCCGCATACCATCAGAGAGTAATTGCGGAGAAGAAAAAGGCACTAGACGTTGCTAGAGAAAATAGCAAAAATGCAAAAGAGCTAGAGCTGGTATATACAGCGTTTGCAGGAGAGCCGATTAATGTAATAGGAGGTAATCCTACTGGTACAGGACCACAAGATGGTTCTAATCCAAAAATTGTGCTGGACGCATTGCCAAGCGAATATGATTATCCTGCCTTGTCCAGTAGTATAGAAAAATTACTTTTGGATAACGCGTATCAGGTACAGAGAATTGGCGGACAAGAAGAGCCAAGTCTAGCAGGACCATCTGCCAATGCGCAACCAATTCCCACAGAGATTTTATATCCAATTACTGTTTCATCAACTGCTGAAGGTTCGAAAAATTTATTAACTATTTTGGAGAGATCAATACGTCCGTTTTATATTAATAAATTGAGTTTATCCGGTTCTGGTAACAGTCTGGAATCTAAAATCGATATGAAGACTTTTTATCAGCCCCCAACAGGGGTAAATGTAACCACACAGGTAATCAAGTAGCATGAAACAAAAAGATATATTCACCATAGTATTTGTAGCAGTTGTGAGTGCGGTGCTGTCAATAATTTTTTCTAATATGATATTCAACAAGCCAGAGAATAGAAGCCAACAAGTTGAAGTAATAGCACCTATCAGCTCTGAGCTTGTAAGGCCTTCGCAAGTATACTTTAACAGCAAATCAATAAACCCAACCCTAACAATAGAAATTGGTGACAGCAGCACGGAACAACCGTTCGGTAGTCAATAGAATAGGAGCTCCATGAGCATTTTATCTGCCGAAACACAAAAACTTGTCGAGCAAGCTATTCTTGAAGAAGGCTTGGTTTCTCCTGAAGAAATAAAAACATTGCGCGATGCTGCTGAAAATAAAAAAGTATCTTTGTTTTCTGTGCTGATTGCAGAAAATCGCGTATCCAGCGAACAACTGACTAAATTAACTGCTCATGTAAATAAAGTTCCGTATGTAAATTTGTCTGAAGCTCGCGTGGATTCAAAAATTCTTTCTTTGCTTCCGCAGGAAACAGCAGAACAATTTATGGCAGTTCCGTTGGGTGAGATGAATAGCAAATTAGTTGTTGCAATGCTGGATGCCGATAATGTTCAGGCGGTAGATTTTTTAAGTAGCAAGGTTAATAGACCACTAAAGGTTTATACTGCAAGCGAAGAAGGTATACGGAGAGTTTTAAAGCAGTACAAGGCAAACGTTGGCCAAGATGTTGCCTCTGCATTAGGTAAACAGCTTGAAGCTCAGAAAAAAGAAGAAGATAAACCTGAAGCAGCTGGAAAGAAAATACAAACTATTGTTGCTGATTCGCCAATTAGCAAGGCGTTATCAGCAATATTAGAGTATGCAGCAGTTAATGGCGCAAGTGATATACACATAGAGCCACTAGAAAAGATGTTGAAAATACGAGCGAGGATAGATGGGGTATTAAAAGAAATTATGCAGCTGCCAAAAAGTACTGAGGCTCCGTTAATATCGCGTATAAAGATATTGTCCAATTTAAAAATTGATGAACACAGAATTCCGCAAGATGGGCAGTTTACAGTTGCGGTTGCAAATAAAGAAATTGATTTACGTATTGCGATATCACCGGTAGTGTGGGGCGAGCAAGTAGTCATCCGTTTACTAGACAAAACAGGGACATCGCTAAATCTTGAAGACATGGGCTACATAGGCAGGGCATTGAGAGTAATAAGACGTGGTTTGGAAAGACCAAACGGTATGATACTGACATCAGGTCCGACTGGATCTGGTAAATCTACGTCTCTTTACGCGCTGCTGCAAGAAATTATCAGTGATACAATCAATATAGTTACCCTTGAGGACCCTGTTGAATACAAAATGGGCGGGATTAACCAAATCCAAGTGAATGCTGATGTTGGGTTAACATTTGCATCAGGGCTGAGATCCATTTTGCGTCAAGACCCTGATGTAGTGATGGTAGGAGAAATTCGTGATGCAGAAACAGCCACATTAGCTGTACAGGCGTCTTTAACAGGACACTTGGTATTTTCTACGCTCCATACTAATTCTGCGGCCGGCATTCTGCCGCGTTTATTGGATATGAACATTGAGCCGTTTTTGATTGCTAGCACAGTGCACACTGTAATTGGTCAGCGGCTTGTTAGGAGGCTGACAAAATCTGCTGAACCTTATAAATCTACTGAGGCAGAAGCAGCGGCTATTAACAGTACAATTGGACATTTGTTACCTAAGACACCAGATGAAGTTACCAGGGTTTCTAAAGATTTAGGCTATTCGGGCTTGCCTCTGGCCGGTCAAAACGCTTATACTTTGTTTAAACCTGTACCTACAGAAGATGAACCAACTGGTTTGAAAGGTAGAATGGGTTTGTACGAAGTTTTTGAGATTACAGAAGAGATTCAAAGTCTTATTCTGAAACGTGCTACTTCGTCAGAAATACAAAAGTTAGCTCAGTCGCAGGGCATGGTCACCATGCGGGAAGACGGATATCTGAAAGCGCTGGCTGGAATGACCACATTGGCGGAAGTTAACAGGGTGGCGGCATCCGACACTGCATAAAAAGGAATGGATATGAAAGCACGAAATAACAAGCACGAAATTCGAAACAAACTCGAAATTATAAATTCTAAATTGGAAACAGCTACATTTCGTATTTTAACTACCGAAGGGAGTAATTAGTGGCAGCAACAACACAACCAAGGATCGAAATACTTCTGGAAGAAGTAATTAAAAAGAAGGCGTCAGATCTGCACTTGCAGGTAGGTTTGAATCCTATGTTGCGCGTCGATGGTTCATTGGTTCCTGTACCTGGTTCCGATGTTTTAAACGAAGAAGCGGTTGAGTCTTTAATTTTTGCTATTTTAGATGATGACCAGAAACAAATTTTGCTTAAAGATAAGGAATTTGATTTCAGTTTTGCCTTCGGTGACCTTGGACGATTTCGTGTCAATGCGTTTCACGAGAGAGGAAACTTAGCAGCAGCGCTTCGTTTGATACCTAATGAGATTTTGACTGTTGATCAACTTAGCTTGCCGCCAGTTATGAACAAATTTGCCGATTATCCAAGAGGATTAGTTTTAGTAACGGGGCCTACCGGTTCTGGTAAATCAACTTCTTTGGCAGCTTTGGTAGATAAAATAAATAGTGAAAAGCCAGTACATATTTTGACCATTGAAGATCCGGTTGAGTTTACGCACAAGTCAAAAAAAGCCGTTTTAGTTCAAAGAGAAGTCCACTACGACACTTTTTCTTTCTCAGCAGCACTCAGAAGTGCCTTGCGCCAGGATCCAGACGTAGTCTTGATTGGTGAGATGCGTGACTTGGAAACAATTGCTAGTGCTATTACTATAGCCGAAACAGGACACTTGGTATTTGCAACACTCCACACTAACTCAGCGGCTCAGAGCATTGACCGTATGATTGACGTGTTTCCGCCGCACCAGCAACCACAAATTCGTTCTCAGCTTAGCAATATATTAATGGGTATTTGTTCTCAGCGTCTGGTGCCAACTATTGGCGGCGGGCGAATCGTAGCGGCAGAAATCCTGGTAGCTACACCGGCAGTAAGAAATATTATTCGTGAGGGTAAAACTCACCAGCTGGACGCTGTTATTCAGACTGGTGCCGAGTTTGGCATGCAATCTATGGACAAGACTCTTGTTGGGCTGATACACGCCGGAACCATCAGCTATGATGAGGCTAGGAATTTTGCAGTCGATGTAGATGAGCTAGACAGGTTAATGAGAGGCTAAACATGGAAGCACGAAGCACAAAGCACGAAATAACAAACAAGCAACAAGTGCTAAATTCTAAATTAGAAACAAGAGTAGAGACTATGGTGCTATGCTTAGGATTTTTAGGTTTTAGATTTCCGGATTTGTTTCGGGTTTCGGATTTGTTTTTTGGTGCTTATAACCAAAGGTTATCGCGATGCTGACATATAAATACGAAGCAAGAGATTCGTCCACAGGCAAAAAAATTATAGGGGTAATTCAGGCTGATAATGAACAAGCAGTCACGAAGTCTGTAAAAGAACAAGGATACGCACTGTTGTCGGTAAAGGTGCAGTCAGATGATGGTTTGTTAAGCTTCTTGAACAAGAAGGTCAAAACTAAGGACAGAGTTATATTCTCCAGGCAGTTATCGACATTGATTGGCGCCGGATTACCATTAATGCAGAGTTTGAGGTCAGTATCTACGCAGACTAAGAGTAAGCCCTTGCAAATACTGTTGGCCGAAGTCATTACTGACATAGAGGGCGGTAAGTCGTTTGCAGCGGCATTATCAAAACATCCTACTGTCTTCAACCAGATATTCGTGAACCTTGTAGCAGCTGGGGAGGCGTCAGGAACACTGGATAGGGCGTTAGAAAGACTGGCAAATCAGCAAGAAAAAGACGCAGAAATTTTGAGCAAGGTACGTGGTGCTATGATTTATCCTGTTATTGTGCTGTTAGTGATGGCCGCGGTTGTGGGATTTATGCTGGTTAGCGTGTTACCGCAGGTTAAATCCTTGTATGAAGGCCTGCCTTCTGCAAAATTACCGTTTATTACTGTAGCTTTATTAGCAATTTCAGACTTCGTTATTAATTATTGGTGGGTAGTTGTAATTATTGCCGGAGTGGCGGTGTTTCTTACTTCCAGGTGGGCCAGGACAGGTCCTGGTAAAAACGTGATAGATGGTCTAAAGCTACATATGTGGCCAGTTGCTCCGTTATTTTCACGTTTGTATATGGCCAGGTTTGCGCGTACCAGCACAACACTGGTTGCCAGTGGTGTGCCCTTGTTACAGGTGTTAGAAATTACCTCTAAATCGATCAATAATGTGCTGGTAGAAAATTCTCTAAACGCAGCGACCGAAAAGGTCAAAGGTGGTAAATCGCTATCTAGCGCATTAGAAGGAGATCCAAATTTCTTAGAACTTGTGCCTCAGATGATAAAGATTGGTGAGGACTCTGGCCAACTAGAGCAAATGTTAGAAAAAACGGCTGATTATTATGAAAAAGAAGTTGACGACCAAATCAAGGCAATATCTACAATCATAGAACCGTTGTTGATGATTGTATTGGGCGTGGTTGCAATCACTATTGTTGCGGCCATATTGATACCTATATACGGGTTGGTAGGTACAGGTATATAAGTGTTGACTTAAAGGAGATTTTAAAAATTACAATAAAGCTTGTGTTTTAATTAGAACAGCGCTACTATAACAATTGTATAATCATGCTCACGCTTAACAAAGGGGGAATAACAAAATGTTAGGGAAATTAAATAATAAAAGTAAAATACAGAAAGGTTTCACTATCATCGAAGTGATGATTGTGCTTGCTATTGCCGGTTTGATATTGGTGGTGGTGTTGATCGCAATTCCTCAATTGCAGAGAAACCAGAGAAATGAAGCACGTAAAAGTGTTGCGAATAGAATTGTGACAGAGATTAATAACTATGCGGGTAATAACAACGGTAGCTATCCACTCGCAAACGTAACCTCAGGAGCCACTCACTTTGGAACTCCTGCTACAGCTCTTGGTTTCTTTGATCGATATCTGGGTTGTGACGCAACACCAGCCCCGGCATCATGTACGTCAAACATTAACGATCCGCAGACAGGAACACCAGTGGGTGTCACTAACGGTACAGCCGCTCTTACAACAACGGTAGCTACAGTTGCCGCTCCTGTAGGAACCGTTGCTGGATCGATATCATACGCAACAGGTCTGATATGTAATGGGGAGATTCCAGCAACAGGTAGCAATAGGAACTTTGTGTTCTTGATGAGACTTGAAGGTGGAGCAATCTACTGTCTAGACAACAAGTAAAGATATAAAATATCAACAACACGAAAGGGCGCTCATAGTAGTAACTGTAAGCGTCTTTTTGCTTTATCTGATACCATAAGCTGTATGAAACAGATAAATAAACTAGATAGCGGTTTCTAGCATTACAACAACCGCGTATTAATTTGGAATGGAGGGTTTCTAAAAGTAATGAATATCATGCTGGGCAGCTATCTGTTTGTTATTGGATTAGCCTTTGGTAGTTTTGCCTTGGCAATGGTGGACCGCATGAAGACAGGCAAGGACTGGGTGCGAGGACGGTCGGAATGTGCTAAATGCAAGAAAAAGCTGTCCCCAATAGATTTGATACCGGTAATAAGTTGGCTGTCTACTAGCGGCAGGTGCAGGTATTGCAAGACTAAACTATCTGTAAGCTATCCTTTGACTGAACTGGGAGTTGGATTAGCCTTTTTGGCGTCTTTTGTGTTTTGGCCGTATGAATTGATAGGTTTTTATTCTATTGCCATGTTTGTAGTGTGGCTGAGTACGATAGTAGTAATGACAGGGCTATTTATATTCGATATGCGGTGGTTTCTGCTGCCTAATAAGCTGGTTAGGCCGCTAATAGGATTGGGGCTAATTTGGGCTCTCTTAGATGTATTAAACAAAGGTATAGGTACTGGATTGGTTGCGAATTATGTGCTAGCGGTTATGGTCGGGGCTGGAATATTCTGGGCGCTATATTTAGTATCTAAGGGCAAATGGATAGGGGACGGGGATATACGTTTGGGCGTGGCTATAGGATTATTCACTGGTAGTCCGATTGGTGCCTGGTTATGTATATTTCTAGCATCTATTATAGGGATATTAGCCAGTTTGCCACTGCTTATAAAAACCAAGAATTCAAAGCGGTTAAAATTGAAGATTCCATATGGACCAATGCTGATAATAGCCCTATATATTACGGTGCTGGCCGGCGATAAGATAATTGATTGGTATAAAGTCAATATATTATTCCTGTAGCACACTCGTGTAACAGATAAAGCTTATGTTATAATCTAATCCATGATAAGCGCCGATTCTAAAGGCTATACTATACTTGAGGCTATTATAGTGTTGGCAGTATCTGCAGGTATGTTTGTTTTTCTATCAACTACTTTTGGGGGGAGGCAACAACAAGTGCAGTTTACACAAGCTGTTCGTGATTTTGACTCTCAATTAAAAGACCTGCAGAACGATATTGGCATTGGTTACTATCCGGCGAATGATTCTATAGAGTGCACTTCCACGAATGGCTCTAATCCAAAGCCTCGAATTGAAG
>CAZTWI010000030.1:0-7725 GCA_964617685.1 uncultured Candidatus Saccharibacteria bacterium
GACAATTAAGGCTTCAGCCAATGCTTTGATTATGATGGAAGATATTAGTATAAAAAATGGCAAAACATCAGAAGCGGCCTCACTACTCAAGAAAATCGGAGCAAAGGGCCGCATTTTAATTGCAATCGATACTAAAACTCCAGAAAACGTTCGCGCATTCAGTAATATCCAAAAAGTTGAACTTGTACAAGCAAACTACTTGAATGTTTATTCTGTATTGAATGCCGACACAATTGTTATGACTACCAAGGCCTTAGAGATTGTAGAAAACTGGCTTGGAAAAACGGAGGCTCCTGTCGCCGCTAAAGCTGTGGAGGGCAAGAAATAATGAGTGCAAATACTATTACCCTGAAGCCGCGTATGAGCGAAAAGACATATGCAATGAGCAATGACCGCGTGTATGTGTTTGATGTATCAAAAGACATCAACAAACACGAAATTGCAAATGCAGTCGAATCAACTTACGAAGTTACCGTTACGAACGTCCGCACAATTATCGTTAAAGGCAAAGTTAAGCGAACGTATCGAAACCGACGCTACCAAACCGGAACACGTTCTGACGTGAAGAAAGCTTACGTTACTCTAAAAGAAGGTGATGCAATTCCTATATTTGCCGCTGTTGAAGAGGCTGAAGAGAAATCCGAGAAAACAGCTAAGACTCTAGAGAAGGTTGCCGCAAAAGCAAGCAAGAAAGAAGAAAAAGCTGCTAAAAAAGAGAAGAAGGGTAAGGAGTAGATCATGGCTGTTAAATTATTGAACCCAACCACTCCTGGCCGCAGAGGCATGACCACCAGAGATTTCTCTGACATTACTACTGCAAAGCCTCTAAAGAGTCTTGTTATAAGCAAAAAAATTACTGCCGGGCGAAACAACAAGGGCCGTATCACAACTCGTCACAAAGGCGGCGGTGTTAAACGAAACATTCGTATCGTTAACTTTAACTTGGCGCCAGGTACAAAAGCAGTTGTTGAGCACATCGAATACGACCCAGGCCGCAGTGCTAATATTGCTCGTATCAAAGACGAATCAGGCGAATATCACTATATTCTAGCTGCAAACGGCATGAAGATTGGCACAAAGATTGAATCAGGTGCTGAGGCTCCTATCTCTGTTGGCAACCGTCTAGCGCTGAAGAATATCCCAGCTGGCTCTGTTATTCACGCTGTCGAGCTAACTCCTGGCAGAGGCGCACAAATTGTACGCTCAGCTGGTAACGGCGCACAACTTGTTGCTAAGGAAGAAGATTACGCACAAGTACGTCTACCATCTGGCGAAGTCCGTAAAGTTTTATCTGTATGTATGGCTAGTATCGGTGTTATTGGTAATGAACAACATCAAAACGTTAAGTACGGCAAAGCCGGACGTAAGCGAAAGATGGGTGTTCGCCCAACTGTTCGTGGTGTTGTTATGAACGCTGCAGATCACCCGCATGGTGGTGGTGACGGTGGTAGACACGGTATTGGTGGTGGTGTTAATCATGGTGCAGCTCCTAGAACTCCTTGGGGTCAAAAGACTCTTGGATTCAAGACTCGCCGACGCAAAACAACTAATAAATTCATCGTGCGCAGCCGCCACGAAGCGAAGAGGAAATAAAAGATGTCTAGATCACTGAAAAAAGGTCCTTTTATTGATCCAAAGCTTGCTCGGAAAGTGGCAGCTCTGGCTAAAGAAGACCGTACAATTATCAAAACATGGGCACGCGCTTCTACAATTCCACCAGAATTCGTAGGCCGCACAATTGCTGTTCATAACGGCAAGGTTCATGTGCCTGTGTTTGTCACTGAAAACATGGTTGGCCACAAGTTAGGTGAATTTAGCCCAACTCGTAAGTTCCGTAAACACGGTGGAAAGATGGCTAAATAATGAGTAACTTTACATCCACTAAGCCACAAGGAATTCGCGTTATCGCAGTTGCAAAGGGTGTTTCAAACAGCCCGCGTAAAGTTGCAGTTGTTGCTGGACTTGTTCGCAACAGAACTGTTGCAGATGCTTTGACTATCCTAAGCCACACCCCTCGTCGCTCTGCGCTGCCTGTTAGCAAAGTTGTTGCTAGCGCAAAAGCAAATGCTGAGCACAATCATAATTTAAAGCCTGACACACTAAAGATTGTTGAAATTACCGTTACTGCGGGACCAAGAATCAAGAGATTCCGACCTGCTGCACATGGCCGTGCATTACCTTTCCAGCGTAAAACAAGCCACATTAGAGTTGTTGTAACTGGCGAAGAACGCCAAAAGAAATCAGGCTCAAAGAAGCCCGTAGAAGCAGAAGAAAAGGAGACAAAGTAATGGGTCAAAAAGTAAACCCAATCAGCATGCGTCTTCAGGTCAACAAGAACTGGCGCAGTAAATGGTTCGCTAACAAGCGTGAATACGCCACTTATCTAACTCAAGACCTTAGTGTTCGCAGACTTATTGACGAGAAAACTGGATCACGTGCAGCTATCAACCGTGTTGATATTGAACGATCACCTAATCAAGTCACTATCACGATTCAGACTGGTAAGGCTGGTGTTGTAATTGGACGTGGCGGGACGGGCGTAAATGATCTAAAGACCGCAATAGAGAAAGTCTATCAGACTCCAGTTCGTATCAATATTGAAGAAATCAAGAAGCAAGAAATGTACGCCAAGCTTGTTGCGGAAAACATTGCCAGCTCACTAGAGCGACGCATCGCTTTCCGTCGTGCGATCAAGCAAGCTAGTGCAGCAACTATGCGTGCTGGCGCTAAGGGAATTCGTATTGAAGTAGCTGGACGATTAAACGGTGCTGAAATGTCTCGTACAGAAAAAGAAGTTCAAGGAAGTGTCCCGCTTCATACTATCCGTGCAGACATTGATTATGCTCATGTTGCTGCAAAGACTGCAGCTGGGATTATTGGTGTTAAAGTATGGATCTACAAAGGGGAGGCAATCTAGATGTTAGTCCCTAATAAAACTAAATTCCGCAAGGTTAGAAAAGGACGCAACGAAGGCGTTGCTACCCGATGTAACTATATTGCTCATGGTGAATTTGGTCTTCAATCATTAGAAAATGAGCGTATTACAAGTCGTCAAATTGAAGCCGCACGTCAGGCAATGACTCGCTACACCAAGCGTGGCGGTCAAATCTGGATTCGTATTTTCCCTCACACTCCGGTTACTAAAAAGCCTCAGGATGTGAAAATGGGAAGCGGCAAAGGAAACCCTGAGTATTTTGCAGCAAAAGTTCAGGCAGGAACAGTTATGTTTGAAATCGCTGGCGTACCAGAAGAACAAGCCCGCGAAGCAATGCGGCTTGCCGCACACAAACTACCGGTTAAGACCCGATTCATTTTGCGTGGAGGATTACAGTAATGATTAAAATGGAAGAAATCCGAAACATGTCTACCGAAAAACTTGCAAAAGAGAGTACTACTCTGCGTGACGAAATCGCAGAAATGCGTCGCCGTATACACATGGGAGAAGTACAAAATACTAGAGTATTGCGCGTTAAGCGACGTGAATTAGCTCGAATGTTAACTGTACTTAGCGAACAATTATCAAAGGAGAATGCATAAGATGGCACGAACTATTGTGGGTACAGTTGTATCAGACAAAGCCGATAAGACAATCGTGTTGTCTACTACTGTCCGTAAAACTCACCCAATATACAAAAAACAATATAGTAGAAGTACTAAATATATTGCACACGATGAAAAGAATGAAGCTCGAGTCGGCGATAAAGTAGAAGTTGTGGAAACTCGGCCTATATCCAAGCGAAAACACCTAACACTTGTTAAAGTGCTAGAGAAAACTAAGATTTCTGAAAAAGACCAAGTCGAGAACGTGACTAAGACGGAAGAAGGAGAAGAAGCGTAATGATTCAACAAGAATCTAGACTAGTTGTCTGTGACAACAGCGGAGCTAAAGAAATTCTCTGTATTCGCGTACTTGGCGGCACACGGCGACGCTACGCCCGAGTTGGCGATATTATCGTTGCAACAGTTAAAGAAGCTGCTCCAAACGGAACAGTCAAGAAAAAGTCAGTCGTTAAAGCAGTAGTTGTTCGAACGCAAGATATGATTCGCCGCAAAGACGGATCAACAATCAAATTTGATGACAATGCTGCAGTAATAATTGATGATGAGAAAAAGCCTAAAGCAACACGTATCTTTGGACCAGTTCCACGAGAATTGCGCGAGCAAGGCTACGCAAAGATCATAAGTCTTGCGCCGGAGGTTCTATAATGACCAACAAAGAAAAGAACGAGAAGACAACCGTGTTTAAGATACGTTTGAACAAAGGCGATACCGTAGTTGTAACTGCCGGTAAATACAAAGGTAAGACTGGAAAAATTACTGCAACTCATCCTAAAGAGAACAAAGTTACTGTTGAGGGCATTAATATTGTTAAGAAAAGTGTTAAACCAACGCAATTGAAGCCACAAGGCGGCATATTTGAAATCACGAAGCCGATTTGGGTTTCAAAAGTTGCATTGGTTGATCCAACCGATAAGAAACCAACCCGTGTTGGATATTCATTCGACAAAGCTGGTAACAAGATTCGTGTATACAAGCGATCTGGAAAGGAAGTTAAATAATGGCCGCTACAGAAACTAAAGTTAAAACTCCAAAGACTAAAGCCGTTTCTACTGGTGCTCGATTAAAGCAACAGTATAATGACGTCCTGAAGGCTGAGTTGGCTAAAGAGCTCAATTTGAACATTAACGAAGTTCCAAAATTACGCAAAATTTCAGTTAATGTTGGACTTGGTAAAGCAAAAGATGACAAGAAATTGTTAGAAATTGCTGAAAATACTCTAAGTAAGATCACTGGTCAAAAACCAGTTGCAACTACTTCACGTCTTTCAATTGCCACCTTCAAACTACGTGAAGGTAACAAAATCGGTATGATGGTAACACTGCGTAACGACCAAATGTACGAATTTCTTGACCGTGTTGTGAATATCATACTTCCAAGACTTCGCGACTTCCACGGTGTGTCTAACAAGTCTTTTGATGGGCAAGGCAATTACAGTATCGGATTCAGAGACCAGAGTGTTTTTCCAGAATTAACTTTCGAAGAAACAACAACCCCGCATGGTTTACAGATCAATTTCGTTATTGATTCTAAAGAACCTGCACATGCGAAAGTATTATTAGAAAAGTTTGGTATGCCATTCATGAAAGAAGGTAAATAGTCATGGCCCGAAAATCAAATATTGCAAGAGATCTTAAAAGAGAGAAAATGATTGATAAATATGCCGAGAAACGAGCAGAATTAAAAGCTGCCGGCGATTACGAAGGTCTTCACTTGCTTCCACGTAACAGTAGTCCAACCCGCAAGAAGAACCGTTGCTCAGAAACTGGCCGGCCACGTGCTTACATGCGTCAGTTTGGTCTATCTAGACTTTCATTCCGTGAACATGCAAACAAGGGCGAAATCCCCGGTGTAACGAAAGCAAGTTGGTAGGAGCCTGCCACATAGTTCAGTTAAAGAATCAGTTGCAAAAATTCTACATGCAAACGGATACATCGGCGAAATCTCAGTCAAAAAAGACGGCTTCCGTAAAGAAATGGTTATTGCACTTCCAGATAGCACAATGATTAGCGAAATTTCTAGAGTATCAAAGCCTGGCCGTAGAATTTATGCAAAGGCCAAAGAAATACCTGTCGTTAAACAAGGTCGTGGAATCGTTATAATTTCCACTTCTCAAGGTGTTATGGCTGGTGCTGAAGCCAAAGATAAGAAACTCGGCGGCGAGATAATTTGTAAAGTTTACTAAGGAGTTAAGGATTAAATAAAATGAGTCGTATAGGAAAACAGCCAATCGCAATTCCTGCGGGCGTGACAATCACTGTCGATGATAAAGCTATTGTAGTCAAAGGACCAAAAGGCGAGTTATCACAGTTCACCATGCCGGGTATTAACGTCAAGGTTGAAGGTGACACCGTAAATGTTACACGTGATAGTGACGAAAAAGTACACCGTTCAAAACATGGTTTAATGCGTACATTAGTGAATAATATGGTTGTCGGCGTGACAACTGGTTATGAGAAAAAACTAGAAGTTAACGGAGTAGGTTTCCGTGTAGCGCTAGCAGGTACCGGTTTGAAATTAAACCTTGGATTCTCACACGATGTAAACTTTGCATTACCTGAAGGAGTGCAAGCAAAAGTTGAACAAAACGTTATAACTATCAGCGGTAACAACAAGCAACTTGTTGGTCAGGTCGCAGCAGAAATTCGTGCATTGAAGAAGCCTGAGCCATATAAAGGCAAGGGTATTCAATATGTTGGTGAAAGAGTTCTTCGTAAGAGCGGAAAGTCAGGTAAGGAGTAGGATATGAGTGAGCAAAAGAGAAAAGTTTCAAACGCCGCACAACGAGCAACTCGTACTCGATCTTCGATTCACGGAACCGCTGATCGTCCACGACTTAGCGTGTATGTGAGCAATAAGCACATGAGCGCACAGATCATTAATGATGATACAAGCAAGACTTTGGTTGCGGTTACGACTGTTGGAAAAACTAGCAAAGATAACCTAACTGTACAAGCAGCAGCTATAGGAGCTGAATTAGCGAAGAGAGCAAAAGCAAATAAAATTTCACGCGTAGTATTTGATCGTGGGTCAAAGCAATATCACGGTCGTGTTAAAGCGTTGGCAGATAGTGCCCGCAGGGAAGGATTGGAGTTTTAATCATGGCTGGAAGAGAACCGCGAATGCCGCGCGAAGAAAAGCAATTTGATGAGCGCGTAGTTGCAATTGACCGTGTTGCACGTGTTGTTAAAGGCGGGCGACGTTTCCGTTTCCGTGCGCTTGTTGTAGTTGGCGACCGTAAAGGAAAAGTTGGTGCTGGAACTGCTAAGGGAGCTGATGTTACAGCCGCTGTTGCTAAAGCAACCGAAGTTGCTAAGAAAAACCTTTATACTGCACCCGTAGAAAAAGGTACTATTGCACACGAACAAGAAGCAAAAGTTGCCGGTGCGCACATACTACTCAAGCCAGCAGCTCCTGGTACCGGTTTGATTGCCGGCGGTGTTGTCCGTATTGTTTTGGAAGTTGCCGGAGTTAAGGATGTGCTTTCTAAGTCATTGGGTTCAAGCAACAAAATCAACCTTGCATACGCAACTTTGGAGGCATTGCGACAGATTCAGCCGCGTTCACAGTGGAAGAACCAGCCCGCAAAAGCGACAAAGAAGCCAGCTACTAAAGCTAAACTTGAAAAAGTAGAGGCGTAGAGGAAAATCTTATGAAATTCAATGAATTACAAGTAACCAAGAACAAAAAAGCTACCCGTGTTGGTAGAGGTATCGCTGCCGGAAAAGGTAAAACAGCAGGTCGCGGCACCAAAGGCCAAAGATCACGTGCCGGTTCTGGACGCAAGCCGGGGTTTGAAGGCGGACAAAACCCACTGTACAAAAGAATTCCAAAACTTCGTGGTTTTACTCCATTCTGGGATAAGCCAGTAACTGTTACAACTGGACAATTGAATCAGTTTAAAGGTTTAGTTGACAACTTCACTCTCTACGAAGCTAAAATCATCAGCAAGCCTGATGTTATAGCTAGAGTCGTTGTACGTGGAGATATCACGTCTAAAGTAGACGTAAAACTCCAAGGTGCAAGCGAGAAAGCGATCGCTGCGATCACAAAAGCTGGCGGATCTTTCGATAAAGTCGACAGGGTTAAAGCAGCCGGCAAAGAAAAAGAAGAAAAGTAGTAGTAATATTTGCCTGCTTAGGATGTTATACTAATATTCAAAGTGGG
>CAZTWI010000031.1:0-7315 GCA_964617685.1 uncultured Candidatus Saccharibacteria bacterium
GCACCGGTTTCGCAGAGCATTTAAGCCCACTGAGAGGGGTAGAGTGCTAAATCATATTAAGTTTGATGATGGTATGATTGGCTATTATGGACAGACTCGCGGCGACTCAAACGGCAGACTGCTTTCTGATCCTGACGGATCCCTGGTTAGAGTTCCGTACATAAGCGGAGAAACCGTTTCCTTACCGAGAGCCCAGCGAGTGTTGCTTACCGCAAATCTAGTAGGTCTTGCCATAAGACATAGCTGATTTCGGCTTGACATGAATTAACCTTGTGTGAAATACTTTAAGATAAGAAGTAGTATGCATACTCAAGTTGTGCGGCCTCGCTCGAGGCTTCACGGGATCCGACTTGGTGGAATGCGGTGTTCTTCCGGCAAACACTAATTATCAATTAATGAATAGCTAGTTTCGAAATTGCCAATTCGGTAATTAGTTATTTTGGAGTTTTATGGCAAAAACCATCGACAAGCCAGGTGCTACTGGGGCATCTGCACGTAAGTTTTTTAACAAAAAGAAAGAAATTATAAATCTACCAAACCTAGTAGACCACCAAAACCGCTCTTTTCAGTGGTTTGTGGATGAAGGTTTGGGCGAAATACTAAGTGAAATCAGCCCAATTGACGACTACACTGGTACAAAATTAAGCATTAGATTCAAAGGCTACCACTTTGAAGAACCAAAAACTACCGAAGAAGAAGCACGCGAGAATAACATCAGCTACGAGGCTCCACTAAAGGCTGTAGCCGAGCTAACAAACAAAATTACTGGCGAAGTCAAAGAACAGGAAATCTATCTAGGCGATTATCCTTGGATGACTTCCCGTGGTACTTTTGTAATTAACGGAGCAGAACGCGTTGTTGTCAGCCAGTTGATTAGAAGCGCCGGTGCTTTCTTTACTGCAGAGCAATCCGGCGGTGTTAATTATTATGGGGCTAAAATTATTCCTGGACGCGGTGCGTGGCTGGAATTTGAGACCTCTGCTGCCGGTGCATTATTCGTGAAGATTGATCGCAAGCGAAAAATTCCAGTTACAACATTGCTTCGCGCGCTTGGCATGAGCGAGACTCAGATGAGAGAAGCTTTCAAACACGTCGACCAAGGAAAAGTAAGCTACATTACCACTACGCTAGAAAAGGATCCGGCAAAAGGTGTTAACGAGTCTTTAATTGAGGTATATCGCCGGTTACGACCAGGCGACCTTGCAACTGTCGATAACGCCCGCTCATTGATCGAGAACATGTTCTTTAACTATAAGCGCTTTGATTTCAGCCGTGTCGGACGATACAAAATCAACAAGCGGCTTAATTTGGACGTTCCAAACACCGCAGAAAACCGCATTATGCGTTTGGAAGACCTAACGGCAATTGTGGCTGAGCTTATACGCTTGAATGTTACTCAGGATAATCCAGACGACATCGATAGCCTTGCTAATCGCCGAATCAAACTGGTTGGCGAGCTTGTACAGCGCCAGTTCCGTATTGGTCTGCTTCGAATGGAGCGAAACGCCAAAGATCGTATGTCAATGTCGGAAATCGAAACAGTTACTCCTGGTCAGCTTATAAATGCGCGACCGATTGTGGCTGCTGTTCGCGAATTCTTCGCAAGCAGTCAGTTGTCACAGTTTATGGATCAAATTAACCCGCTGAGCGAGCTTGCTCATAAGCGTCGTCTTAGTTCTATGGGACCTGGTGGTTTATCTCGTGAACGTGCTGGATTTGAAGTGCGCGATGCTCATGCAACTCACTACGGACGTATCTGTCCGGTTGAGACGCCTGAAGGCGCAAACATCGGTTTAGTGCTTAACATGGCTATGTATGCTCGAATTAACGATTACGGATTTATGGAAACGCCATACCGAAAAGTTATTAACGCGGTTACTGCAAAGGATGCAGCCGGCCACACAGCTTCCCATAATCTAGAAGACGAAAAAGGCAAAGTCATTGTTAAGGCTGGCGCTAAGATTACAGCCGATCAGGCTAAAAAACTAGCTGCAGTCACAAAACAAAAGACATGGCCGGTAAAAGCCACGCTGACCGATGAAGTTGTTTATCTGGATGCTGCCGACGAAGAACAAGCGGTTATTGCAAGCGCCGGTGAAAAGTTAACAGACGAGGGTCACTTTGTATCTGAACGCGTAAGCGCAAGAAGCCACTTGCTTGCAACCGAAGTGGATGCAAATGAAGTTACCCATATTGATGCTGCAGACAGGCAGATTATTGGTTCAAGCGCTGGACTTATTCCTTTTGTTGAAAAGAACTATGTATACCGTTCATTGATGGGTAGTAACCAGCAACGTCAGGCGGTCCCTCTAATCAAGCCGGAATCCCCGATTGTTGGAACAGGACTTGAAGGTGAAGTTGCATTAAACTCAGGACAAGTTATTGTCGCAGAAGAAGACGGTGAAATTTTGGAAGCTAGCGCAAACAAAGTAGTCGTCGCTTACAAGAAGTTAAAGAAAACTTACGTACCAGTTCACTTCCTGCGCTCTAACGAAGGCACGTCAATTAACCAAAAAGTCATGGTTAACCGTGGCGACAAAGTCAAAATGGGCGATATTCTAATCGAAGGTATGTCAATTGATCACGGCGAGCTTGCTTTGGGCAAAAACCTAACAGTTGCGTTCATGCCGTGGCAGGGATACAACTTTGAAGATGCTATAGTCATCTCTCGTAAACTAGTAGAAGACGACACATTAACATCTGTTCATATTGTTGATTATATGACTGAAGTCCGCGAGACAAAGCTTGGACCTGAAATCGTTACCCGTGATATTCCTAACGTTTCTGAAGATGCTCTAAGACACCTTGATGAAGATGGAATTGTCCGAATTGGCGCAGAAGTACATCCTGGTGATATCTTGGTAGGTAAAATTACTCCAAAGGGTGAACAGGAACTATCAAGCGAAGAACGGTTGCTACGTGCTATCTTTGGTGAAAAAGCCAAAGAAGTCCGTGATACGTCGCAGAGAATGAGCAACGGTAAGCACGGAAAAGTTGTAGGGGTTAAAGTATTCTCACGCGCAAACGGCAATGAACTTAAAGCCGGTGTAATTATGCAAATCCAGGTCTTTGTCGCTCAAATGCGCAAGATTGCAGTCGGTGATAAATTAGGCGGCCGTCATGGTAACAAGGGTGTAATTGCCCGTGTATTGCCTGTAGAAGATATGCCGTTTACTACAAGTGGCGAACCAGTTGATATCGTGTTAAACCCGCTTGGCGTCCCAAGTCGTATGAATATCGGACAATTGTTCGAAACTCACCTTGGTATGGCTGCAAAAGCCCTTGGATTCAAAGTTGCAAGTCCTTCGTTCGACGGTGTAGAAATACCTAAGATTCGTGAATTATTGAAAGAAGCTGGACTTCCAGAAGACGGAAAACAGCAGTTATATGACGGACGCACAGGTGAGCCGTTTACAGAAAAAACTACAGTTGGTTCTATGTACATGATCAAGCTGAACCACATGATTGTTGATAAGATTCACGCTAGAAGTACTGGACCATACACGATGGTCACTCAACAGCCACTGGGCGGTAAAGCTCAAAATGGCGGCCAGAGATTCGGAGAAATGGAAGTATGGGCCTTGGAGGCTTACGGTGCCGCTTACACGCTCCAAGAAATGCTGACTATAAAGTCCGACGATGTCTACGGACGCTCGAAGGCTTACGAGTCGATCATTAAAGATACAGCTATTGTCGGACCAAAAGTCCCAGAAAGCTTTAACGTATTAGTTAAGGAATTGCAAGGTCTTGGTTTGAAAGTTGATTTGATCGCCAAAGAAGCCGATAGCATTGAAATTCTAGATGCCGAACAAATTCTAGCAAGTAATGTAGAAGAAGAAGCAGAGCACATTTCCGATATACCGGTTCCGCAAAGTGAAATCTCTAATGTCGATGTGACAGAAGATGCAAGCGGCCAGGGTGATTTCATAGTAGTTGATACGGAAGGAAACGAAATAGAAGAGACAGACGCGGAAGTTACGGTTTCAGAAGAACACGAGTATGCCGTTGACATTGAAGACGAAGGGGAGACAGCGTAATGAGACGATATACATCAAGCGTGAACATTGAAGATTTTGACGCAGTCCGTTTAGCTGTTGCTAGCTCGGACGATATCCTTGACTGGAGTCATGGAGAAGTAACAAAACCAGAAACAATTAATTATAGAACTCAGAAACCAGAGCGTGATGGTTTGTTCTGCGAAAAGATTTTCGGACCGGTAAAAGATATAAATCCGCATGATGCCAAATTCAAAGGTGTCCGATCCCGCGAAGCAGCAGTAGACAAGAAAGGCGAGTTGGTTACACGCAGTATTGTCCGCCGCGAGCGAATGGGACACATTAGCTTAGCTGCTCCTGTAGCGCATATTTGGTTTTTACGCGGAACTCCATCTGCAATTGGACTATTGCTTGGCATGACAGTTAAGAACTTGGAACGTATCGCATATTTCGCGAGCTATGTTGTGATTTCTGTTGACGAGGAAGCCAAAGCAAAATTACTTGCCAACAAAGAAGCTGAAATATCTGCTGCTAAGGAAGCTATCAAAGCCCGCTACGAGGGCGAGGCTCAATTAGAGGGTGCAAATGTCAAATCCTTAGCAGAAATGCAAACCAAAGAAATTGAAGAAGTTGAAACGGATTTTGCGACCTATAAAGAACAACTAGACGCACTAGAGAATCGTGCGTTGTTATCTGAGACAGATTACCGTTCACTACCCGAGGAAATGGAAGAAATAGTTACTGTTGGAATGGGTGGATCCGCATTGCGCGAATTACTCGCGGAAGTTGATTTAAATGAGTTAATTTCTCGTTTGCAAACAGAAGTAGAAGAAGCAAAAGGCCAAAGACGCAAGAAGCTTATGAAGCGATTACGATTGCTTGAGTCTATGCAGCGTGCCGGAATCAAACCGACTAGTATGTGTCTAAATACACTACCAGTTATTCCTCCGGATCTTCGACCGATGGTCCAGCTTACCGGCGGACGATTTGCCACAAGCGACCTAAACGACCTATACCGCCGTGTCATTAACAGAAACAATCGTCTGAAGAAACTAATGGATCTGAATGCTCCGGAAGTTATCCGCCGAAACGAACAGAGAATGCTACAAGAAGCAGTTGACGCTTTAGTAGACAACAACTCAACTCGTTCAGGCCGTGCAATTGCATCAACCGGCCAACGCCGACGCTTAAAGTCGCTTTCCGACATGCTAAAAGGCAAGCAGGGACGTTTCCGTCAGAACTTGCTTGGTAAGCGTGTTGACTACTCCGGCCGTTCAGTAATTGTTGCCGGTCCGGAACTTAGTATTGACGAATGCGGACTTCCGAAAATGATGGCGCTTGAGCTGTTTAAACCATTTGTTATCGGGTATTTAATAGAGAGAGATCTTGCTCATAATATTCGATCTGCAACAAGAATGATTGAGCTTGGCGAGACTGCTGTCTGGGATGCATTGGATTTTGTTATTCAAGGCAAGTACGTACTACTTAACCGTGCTCCGTCGCTTCACAGACTTTCTATTCAGGCTTTCCAGCCGAGATTAATTGAAGGCAAGGCTATTCAGCTTCACCCTCTAGTATGTAAGGGCTTCAACGCTGACTTTGACGGCGACCAAATGGCTGTCCACTTGCCGCTAAGCGACAAAGCGCAGGCTGAAGCACGAGATATTATGGCTAGCAACAAGAACCTGCTAAAGCCTGCCGACGGTTCTCCGATTTTAAACATTGAACAAGATATTGTGCTTGGCTGTTACTATCTAACGTATAATCGCTCAGGCGTGAGCGACAAGGAACCAAAAGTTCTTAGTTCTGTTGCAGAAGGTGTTATGGCCCGGGATCTAGGTTTGATTACCTATCAAACTCCGGTTACTATTCCTTTCCGCGGCGAAACTCGTACCACAACATTGGGCAGAGTTTTCTTTAACGAAATCCTACCAATTGACTTCCCGTTCCAAACAGAAGAAATGACCAAAAAGCGCCTCCAAAACGTTATGGCTGGAATTTTTGCTGGATACGGACAAGAAGAAACTGCTCGCATCGCTGATGAGTTAAAGACTATTGGTTTTGAATTCGCAACTCGTTCAGGACTTTCAATGGGTATGGATGACTTCAGCGACGTTGCTGAAGTGGCCAAAATCATTAAAGCCGGCGAGGCTAAAGTTGCTGAAATCAGCGAACAATACGATCAAGGTTTCATTACTAACGACGAAAGATATCGTTTGACTGTAGAAAACTGGATGAAGGCAGATAACAAGGTGCAGGAGACTCTTACAGAGCAATTCGTAAAAGAAGACAGTGCTATGTCAACCGCTGTTAACTCTGGTGCTCGTGGTAACATTGGCCAGGTCAAGACTGCTGTAGGTATGCTTGGACCTGTTACGGATGCAACTGGACGTACAATTGAACTGCCTATTACAAGCAACTATAAGGGTGGTTTGACACCGCTTGAATACTTTACCGCGACACGTGGTGCGCGTAAGGGTATGATTGATACGGCCTTAAAGACAGCCGACTCAGGTTATCTAACTCGACGTTTGGTTGATGTTTCTCAGGATGTATTTACGACGGATGAGGATATTGAAGATCCTGGTTTTGCAATGTATCGTTCTGACAGTGCGGAAATTGGCGTATCATATGCTAGCCGTTTGATCGGTCGCTATGCTGCTGAAAATATCGCAGGACATGTTAAAAAAGGCGAACTTATAACAGCAGCTATTGCAGAAGCTGTTGATAATGACAGTAAAATTGACGGAGTTAGAATAATGAGCGTCTTGTCTGTGCCTGCTGTTCGTGGAATTCCACAGAAGAGCTATGGCGTTGATCCTGCAACCGGACAGCTTGTAAGCTTGTATCACCCGGTAGGTGTTATAGCGGCTCAGAGTATCGGCGAACCTGGTACTCAGTTGACTCTGCGTACTTTCCACTCCGGTGGTACTGCCGGTGACGATATTACCTCCGGTCTCCCTCGTGTTGAAGAATTATTTGAAGTTCGAACTCCGAAGGGACAAGCATTCCTATCTGAAGTGACTGGAAATGCAAAAGTTTGGGAAGAGGGCGATAAGTACATAATTCAAGTTACTCCAAAGACACTGAAAGTTAAAGAACTGGAAATTGGCAAACGAATCGTAATGGTCGCTGCTGGAAGCGATGTTCAGACTGGCGATGTGTTGGCGAGCAAAGAAGACGGATCAGATCCAATCACAGCTCCTATATCAGGTGTTTTAGAAGTAGCGGATAAGAAACTTCTCATCAACCCGGGCGCTCAGGCTCCTGCTAGATATGAAGTTCCCGGCTTTAAACAACTCACTATAAAAGACGGCGAT
>CAZTWI010000032.1:0-7111 GCA_964617685.1 uncultured Candidatus Saccharibacteria bacterium
GCAATAAGAAAAAGTCTAAGAGATGACTCGTATGAAGATGACATGAAAAGTGTTATCGATGCTATTGACGTTGAAAAACTTGATATTCAAATGAAGATTAATGAAATAGAGCAACAACAAACCATTAGTGAGGCCAACATTGAATATGCGTTAAATTTCATGGCAAACATGTCGAATCAGTGGTCTGACGCTTCTTTGGACTTAAAACAGAAAATTCAGAACCTCATATTTCCAGTGGGGTTTGAATACGATATAAAAAGTCATAACTTTATAATTAACAAAATCAGCCCGCTTTACGGGGTAATAACTCCCGAAATTGAGGCTGATTATGCTAAAAATTCTGTTATGGTGACCCCAAGGGGAATCGAACCCCTATTGCCGGGATGAAAACCCGATTTCCTAACCGTTAGAAGATGGGACCGCTAGTGGTTTAGTTAGATATAACTAGGTTATTTTAACAGAGGTGGATCATTTTTTCAAGACGTAGTGTTTTAGAACAGTTCCCTTAGAATTAAGAGTTTTTTTGCTGACAAGCTCAAATCCAAAGTTTTCAAAGTAGTTCTTAGAAGTGCAAAATAAAACACCTGAGCGGTGCATTACTGGTTCTATAGTCAGATAAGCTTCGTTAATCAAGCTTTGCTCAAGCATCTGATGATAAACACTAGCTCCTCCTATGACAAGCATTTCGTTATAGTTGTCTGAGAATTTTTTAATTGTCTCCAGGAAGGATTTATCAGTAAAATATACGCTTGGGATTTTTGACTGATCTGAAACATTGTGCGACATAACAATCTTTTTGGCGTGGGCTGGCAGAGTATTTTTGGCTAAACTATAGGTTTTGCTACCCATCAAGTATAGATTATTTTTTTCTAAGCATGATCTGTAAAATTCTTTGTCTTCAGGCGAAGTCCAGTCACCGGGATTGGGATTAGTTCCCCGTGTTATATATCCGTCTTCACTTATCGCGGCGACTATGGTAATCTTCATAACTGAAATTATATCAATAAACAACTAAGAGCTCTTTCTGTACTCTTTAGCATAAGCTTGTTAAAATAAAGGTGATACTACTATGCGAATTTCTAAAAAAATTTCTAAAAACACGACCAAGCAAACACCCAATGTGGCGGTGAAGGACTTTAAGCGTACCAAAATACTTGCAACCGTCGGTCCGGCAACTGACAGCTACGAAGCTGTACTGGACATGATAAAAGCTGGTGCAAACGGACTGCGGCTTAATTTCAGCCACGGTGATCATGCAGAGCATGGTCAGAGAATCCAGTGGATCCGTAAAGCTTCAAAAGAATACGGCAAACCAGTGGCTATCTTGCAGGACCTGCAAGGTCCTAAAATTCGCTTGGGGGATTTTGACGGTGTTATTCCGGTCGAGGAAGGCCAGAGTCTACGGTTCAAATACAAATCCGATTATAAGCGAAGCGGTATTATTCCAACACAATATGATCTGGCTAAAAAGGTTCACCGCGGCGAGAGAATTTTTCTATTCGATGGTAAAGTGAAGACAACTGTTACAAGTGTCAAAGACGGCGTTGTGCATGTTCGTGCAGATAATGACGGCGTGTTATTGAAGCGAAAGGGAATGAATTTGCCTGACACAGACTTTGCCGGCGACGTAATAACCGACAAGGATAAGGCGGATGCAGCTTTTGGCTCAACCCAGGATATAGACTACGTGGCTCAAAGTTTCGTGCAGACAGCAGATGATATTAACGAGCTTAGAAGAATTTTGAAAAATCTTGGCAGTAATGCAAAGATTGTCGCAAAGATAGAGACAGTGGCTGCTCTGGAGCACATAGAAGCTATTATTCAGACCGCTGATGCAGTTATGGTGGCTAGAGGTGATTTGGCGGTAGAAACTATGCCGGAAGCTGTTCCGATCGCTCAGCGCACCATTGTGGGACTTTGCCGTAAGTATGCTAAACCAGTAATTATTGCGACGCAGATGTTAGCTACAATGACCGAATCAACTGAACCAACCAGGGCTGAAGTATCAGATGTTGCAACGGCTGTAATTATTGGATCCGACTGCGTTATGCTAAGCGACGAAACGGCAAATGGCCGCTATCCAATTGAAGCGATCAAAACTATGAAGCGGATTACGACGTATACAGAAAAAAATAGCCCAGTCGAAGCTGTCTACAGACAGGAGCCAAGTATGTATACTCGCCAATCAGCCATTTGCAGCGCGGTAATTACTTTGGCTGAGGAAGTTAATGCAATCGCCATTGTTGCCGAGACCAAATCAGGTGCAACTGCTCTGCAGATAGCGTCAAGACGGCCAAATGACCCGATAATTGCCGTGACTTCACAGGAACGCGTTTCTAATCAGTTGGCTATCGTCTACGGTATCAAGAGCTATGTTCGCTCTGACAGCAAAATGGCTGCCACAAAACTTACAAACTGGCTAGAAAAAAACAAAGTGCTGAATAAAGGCGATACTATTGTGACTGCTTCCGGACAATACGCCGGAGTTGTGGGTACGACCGACACCATCAAGGTTCGCGTCCTCTAACAACCTACACCAGCAAACCTGCCATCCAGCAGAGCTGGATGCACTGTCTGCTTCTTGGCTAGTTTCGTTTTTAGGATTTACGAGTCGCACTTCAATGTATTTTCATACGTCTCGTCTGGCGATTCGCATCCTAAAAACGAAACTAGCTCAAGTGTAGATCGTTAGAGGTAGTGCGTCCGATTGACACAGACATTATGTATACAAAAACATAAGGGTGTTGAATCTGTAAACTGTCTACTGTAAACTGTTAGCTATATAGGGGTGGAGAATGCTGCAGAAAAAAACACTAAATGATTATGATGTTGCCGGCAAAACAGTGCTTTTACGCGCTGATTATAATGTTCCACTGAATGAGGCAGGCGAAATCACAAGCGATTATCGGATAGCACAGAGTATTCCTACAATCAAAGCCTTGCAGGAAAAGGGCTGCAAAATCGTTATCTGTTCGCATTTAGGCAGGCCGAAAGGACCGGAAGATACGCAGTTTTCTTTGAAGCCAGTAGCCAAGAGACTCTCTGAGCTTCTTAACCAGCCGGTTATATTTGTGGATGACTGTATAGGCGATGAAGTTAGATCAGCTTCTGAAAAATTATCGTCCGGGAATGTGTTGGTGCTGGAAAACCTTCGATTTTACGCGGAAGAAGAAAAAAACAACGCAGAATTTGCTCAGGATTTGGTTCATTCATCCGGTGCTGAAGTTTTTGTCCAGGATGGTTTTGGCGTGGTGCACAGGGCTCACGCTTCTACTGATGCAGTAGCAAGAATAATCCCGGCCGTTTCCGGATTGCTATTGGAAAAAGAAGTTAATACGATTACTGAAATTATGAATAATCCAAAACGGCCCTTAATGGCAATTATGGGTGGAGCAAAAATAGCTGATAAAATTGATATTTTATATAAATTTATTCAGATTGCGGATATAGTTGCCGTTGGCGGAGCAATGGCTAACACGTTCTTAAAAGCGCAAAACCTAGAAATCGGCGACAGTCTATTCGATAATGAAGAAATTGATATAGCCAGTGATGTAATTCGTGCTGCCCGCGAAGAATCTCAGAAACGCAACTTTGTTTTTTATCTGCCTCAAGACGGCATTGTAGCAACAGAGATAGATACTAAAACTAAAACCAGAATAGTAGATTGGGATGCACACATAATCGCCGAAATCGAAGCCTATCCGGCTAAACCTAAAAATACAGACGAGCGCATAGCAAAAAACGAGAAAATATTAGATATTGGCCCTCTTTCAGGGGCATTTATTGCCGGAGCAATGCAAATGGCAGGTACAGTTGTATGGAATGGCACCATGGGGGTATCAGAAGTATCTGCGCTTCACGGGCCTGTAGGTCCGTTTGCTCACGGTACAGAGCAGATAATTGACGCAATGGCAGGTAAGTTCGGACACAAGCCCTTCAGCTTGATAGGTGGCGGTGATACAGCAGGCTACTTAGAACAGCGGAAAATAACTGATATGTTTGATCATGTATCAACTGGTGGCGGCGCAAGTTTAGAGCTGATGAGTGGAAAAGATTTGCCAGGCATAAGCGTTTTGTGGGATAAATAGAGTAGGAATATGCGTAATAATAGAAAAATCATGATAGCGGGTAACTGGAAAGAGCACTTTACTGTTGCTCAGGCTAGCCATTATCTCCACCGTTTAGAAGAGAATGTTGAAAATAGACAAAATGTCGAGGTGGTTTTATTCCCGAATGTTCTGACCTTGCAGCCTTTAAGTATTCAGCTGGATAGACGCAAGTTCAGACTAGGTGCGCAGGATGGTTATTTTGAAGATGCCGGAGCCTATACCGGCGAGGTATCGATGGCTATGTTGAGGGAGCTCGTGCACTATGTCCTGGTAGGTCATTCAGAGCGTCGTCATATATTCGGCGAGAATGATAATATTGCTGCCAAAAAAACTCAAGCGGCTGTCAGAAACGGTATTATGCCGATACTGTGTGTCGGCGAGACATTGCAAGAGCGTTTAGCCGGGGAAACTAAGCAGGTGTTACATAATCAACTGACAGCCGGATTAATCCATTTGACCGCTCGGGAAGCCGGTGCTTCAGTAGTTGCCTACGAACCAGTTTGGGCTATTGGAACAGGTGAATTCGCAAAGCCTGATCAGGTGGAGGAAGCTATTAATTATATTCGCAGACAAGTGAAAGATTTATTTGGAGAACGCGCATCAGAACACATAAGAATTCTCTACGGCGGTAGTGTTGATGATCAGAATGCCCATTCGTTTTTGAGTATAGACGGTTGCGACGGAGCATTAGTGGGCGGAGCAAGTTTGAATTACCACAAATTTGCAAAGATTGTCGAAAGCGCGTACAGAGTCCAGCAAGAAAGACTCAGGAAATAATAATGGCAACTGAGAAGAAAGTCTTTGATGTCGGTAAACCTGGAAGCGCAAAGCCTGAAACCGGATCAAAGCCTATGGTTATCGGCCATAAAACCTTACTAGCAGATCCAACGCTCAAAAAAGACGTAGAAGAAGAACCAGAAGTGGAAAATAAAGAAGAGAACACTAAAATAACTGAGAAAAGTAAAATTGAGATAAAACCAATAGACACATCCAGCAAACAAGAAACCAAGACGGAAGAAACTGAAAATTCTGAAGTTACACCCGCAGAAGAAATAGAATCCGAAGAGACTCAGCCTGCTCAGGTTGAAGAAACCCTGCAGACGGAAGAAGATAAACCAACTCAAGAACAGGTTAAAGAAGAGAAGCAAAAAGAAGAAGCCGATCAAGAGGTGGAAAGAGCAGAGAAGCTCGAAGCTATAATCAAAAGCAAAGAGTATTTTGTTCCTGTAAAAGAATCTAATAAGTCAGCCGTCCGAACTTTCACAATCGCTTTGATAGTTGTTTCTTTGATTGGAATTATTACAGTGGCACTGCTTATTGATGCTGAAGTCTTAGATTTGGGTGTTGATCTGCCTTTTAATTTACTATAAAGGTAACTTTTACACCGTTAATTATTCTTCTGCTTTGCTAAACTGTATGTACTAACATGGATTTACTAACTGGACTAAATGATGAGCAGGCGCGAGCAGTTTTACAAACTGAGGGACCTCTTCTAATTCAAGCAGGTGCTGGCAGTGGTAAAACAAAGACGCTTACTCACCGCATAGCTTATATTTTGAAACAAAATTTAGCGTATCCAACACAAATTCTGGCAGTTACGTTTACGAACAAAGCGGCTAAGGAAATGCGAACAAGAGTAGCCGAATTACTGCACGAGAATCCGGATAATCGTGCGTTCTTGCCCTACATGGGAACATTTCACGGTGTCTGTGTTAGATTTCTGCGCCAAGACGGCGAACACATTGGAGTTCCCCGGTCATTTGTAATCTATGACGAAGCAGATCGTTTAAGCACTGTAAAACAAGTTTCCAAAATCTTAAAAATAGACGAGAAAGCTTTCCCTCCCCGGACTATTGCAGGGTTAATTAGCAGTGCAAAAAACGAAGCCATGTCTCCAAGCGAATATGCCGGAAAGGCTAATAGTCCCGCTCAAAAAGTCGCAGCAGAAGTGTTTCCAGGATACCAAAAAGCGTTGCGTGATGCCGGCGCTCTGGATTTTGATGATTTAATTTCTAAAACATTGGAACTACTCACAAGTTCGGAAGAAGTCCGCGCAAAATGGCGGAATAATTTCAAATACATAATGATTGATGAGTACCAGGACACTAACAGCGCCCAATATCAGCTTATTAAACTACTCGTAAATGATAATAAGAATATTGCAGTTGTCGGTGACGACTGGCAGTCAATTTATTCCTGGCGCGGGGCAGACTTCAGAAATATTTTGAAGTTTGAGCAGGATTACAAAAATGTTACGGTTATAAAATTAGAGCAGAATTACCGTAGTACAAAACCAATTCTAGACGGTGCGCATGCAGTAATAACCAAGAATCAGCAACGTAGCGACAAAAAACTCTGGACAGCCAAAGACAGCGGGAAGCCAATTCAAATTGTTTCTGTTAGTACGGAACGAGCCGAAGCAGAAACAATAGTGCGCCGCATTAAAAATGCTGTTGACGGACATATGTACAAACTAAATGATTTTGCAGTACTCTACCGCACAAATGCCCAAAGTAGAAGTATAGAAGAAGCGTTTCTACATTACGGCGTACCATATCGGATTGTGGGTGGACAAAGATTCTATGACCGCAGGGAAATAAAAGATATACTTGCCTACCTAAGATTTATTTTTCAGCCAGCTGATAGAGTAAGTTTTGAACGTATCGTAAATGTTCCGGCTCGTGGAATTGGCGGAGTTAGTTTGTCTAGGTTTTTTGATTGGCAGGAATCCGAGGGCATAAGCTTATTAGAGGCATTGGGTAGAGTATCAGAAATAGAAAAGATACCAAGCAAAGCCAGGAACGGCCTTCATGAAATATACGATATTGTAAGATCGGTCGAGTCTACCATGGAAGATACGGCAGTAGCTGGAATAATCGACAGCGTTATTAGAAGAATAGATTACACCGCATATTTGGATGACGGCACTCCAGCCGGCGAATCCCGGATAGAGAACGTGAAGGAGCTCTTAAGTGTTGCCAAAGAATACAACGAACTAGGAC
>CAZTWI010000033.1:0-905 GCA_964617685.1 uncultured Candidatus Saccharibacteria bacterium
TTTTGTGGACAAATAGGCAATCAAAACATCACACACATCGATTCGAGCCCGTAGCTCAGCTGGATAGAGCGTCTGTTTGCGGTACAGAAGGTCGTAGGTTCAACTCCTGTCGGGCTCACCAACAAAATAGTCCAAGTTATCTTGGGCTTTTTTGTTGGCGGAAGAGATGGGATTTGAACCCATGATACAGGTCACCCTGTATACACGATTTCGAGTCGTGCGCCTTCAACCAGCTCAGCCACTCTTCCCTATAGCTGATTTTACCGTATACTTGTACTTATGGAACCAAGTATTTTTACAAAAATTATTAACGGCGAGATACCCTGTCACAAAGTTTATGAAGATGAAGACACTTTTGCCTTTATGGACATCTACCCCATCCAGCCCGGCATGGTGCTGGTCATACCAAAAGAGCAGATACCCAACATAGAAGATCTGCCAGAAGATCTCTATGCGGCAGTTATGGCTTCGACTAGAAAAGCTATGCTGGCGCTGCGCAAGTCTTTTCCTAACAAGTTTAAAATAGCGCTTCAGGTGGAAGGTTTGGACGTGCAGCATGTCCACGTTAAACTGTTCCCTATCGACTCGCCGGCTGAATTTCACAATTCGCCTCCGACAACAGATCCGGATCATGAAAAGCTAGCTGAATTAGCAGAAAAAATTAGGAGTAATATCGATGCTTAGTAGTACATTCATAGCGTTCTTTGCGGGGCTTGGGGTCGCTATTTGGGTTTACAGAAAGTTTGCCAAACGCGCAACAGGCAGTGATTTTGTAAAAACCATAACGCCAGCTCTTATAGCTGGAGCGGCGACTTTTTTCATTGCGCTTACAGTTCTTTGGTCAATATTTTAGAGAAAGTCGTTAGTCGTTAGGTTCTAGTCGCTAGAAACTACCTTGCTACAAT
>CAZTWI010000033.1:915-4561 GCA_964617685.1 uncultured Candidatus Saccharibacteria bacterium
AGCCTAAAGCCTAAAGCCTAAAGCCTAAAGCCTAAAGCTGGGTAGCCATATAGTACTAATTTTGTTAGCAAAAACAGAGATTCACTGGTATTATAGTGCTTGAATGGGTGAGGACTCACAGGCGCTAGGTAAAGCGCTCCAGTCCGCCAGACAGGCGGCTGGATTGACACAGCAGGACTTGTGCCAACAGGCACAATTGTCTTACTCGACATTAGCAAAAATTGAACGCGGAGCTATTAAAACACCATCGGTGTTTACAGTGGCGCGTATTGCGGCAGTATTAGAAATTAGCATGGACGGCTTATTGGGCGCGGTCGTCGATACTAAAAGGCCGGTTTTATCAAAGCGAACCAGTAAAAGCGGCGTCTCGTTTCTGTTTTTGGACATCAACGGCTGCTTGGTTCGGTTTTTTCACGGAGCATTTACCAAACTATCGCATGAGACTGGTGTTTCAAGCGATGTCATAGAGTCTACTTTCTGGCATTACAATGACGCCGTGTGCAGGGGCGAAATGAGCATGGAGGAATTTAATAGCGAGCTTGCAAGGCGCTTCAATTTACCTTCAATCGACTGGAAGTTGTATTACATGGATGCGATTGAGCCGATTGACGGAATGCACGAACTGGTACAGTGGGCTAGCCAGCATTACCGCATAGGCTTGCTTTCAAACATCATGCCGGGCTTTATAGATGATATGATCCAAAGTGGTAAATTGCCTGATATAAAATACGACACAATCATCGATTCTTCTCAAGTTGGCGCCATAAAACCAGAGCAGGCAATCTATGATATTGCCCAAGAAAGAGCACAGGTTGGTCCGGAAGAAATTCTATTTGTTGATGATTCCAGGGCTAATCTAATGGCTGCCGAACATAAAGGCTGGAAAGTTCTGTGGTTTGATGATTATCGTCCAAGTGAATCAGTCAGAAAGATTCGCGAGTCACTAGAGTTTTAAATGCTTCGCTTATAAGACAAGGGAGGTCACATTCTGCGACCCCGAAACTACATCTTTCAAAACAAGTTTTGAAGAGCAGGCTTCCTTGCAAAATGCCACAGGTATTTCTCACCCTTTTCTTATTGTGCCAGGTTTTGTAGCTCCAAAACTTGGACTGTTCTTTTCCCCTGGAAACTGAATCTGCTTACCGCGGAGTAAATCAGGGCGGACACAGATGATTATTCTGAATACTAGAGTTCCAAAGAGAGTCGTTAGTCGTTAGGTTCTAGGCTTTAGCAGCTACAATTATCCTAACGCCTAACGCCTAACGCCTAACGCCTAACGCCTATTCCGGGGAGCCGAAGCGGGTTATTTGGGCTGAGATATTTTTTATAAGCTGTTCGGTTTCGGCTAACTGAGCTTTTGTTTCGTCTACAAGCTTTTTAGGCGCTTGTTTAACGTAATTTTTGTTCTCTAGGCGCTTTTTATAGCCTTTTAGCCTATTCTGAGCCTCCAGGAGCTGTTTTTCTAGCTTGCGGACATAATGTTCAGTTGTCTCCCTATCGATGTCTAGCCAGCAGTTATAGGACGTTGTGGTTAAATTAAGCCCCTTCCCGTCTTCGACTTCATGCACTCCCTCTAATTTAGCAAGCCCGGAAATAAGTTTTGCATTATCGGCCAGAAATGGCACATTATGAAAGAATAGTTTAGTTTTCCGGAGATTAAGCGCCGAAATTATAGTTCTTGTCTCTGTTACGATGGTTTTAATTTCTTCGAATTCTTTTGCTTTATTTGCGACAGATTTTTCACTTTTAGGCCAGGGTTGGCTGATTATCATTGTCTCGCCCGTCCAACTCAAAGTCTGCCAGATGGTCTCAGTTACAAATGGCGCAAACGGGTGCGAAAGCTTCAAAATAGATTCTAAACCAAACCGCAGCAGTCCAGGATTAATCTCGTACTTGCTCGCCTCAATATACCAGTCGGCAAAATCATCCCAGACAAAGTGGTATACGGTCTCGTAAGCTTCGCTTATCCGGTAGTCGTCCATGTGAGAAGAAACAGTTTCTATTGTATGTTGTAATTTAGACAACATCCAATGATCAACAGTTGTGACTGGCTTAACTTCAGGATTGCCTGGTTTGTCTTCTAGAATCCCTTCTATAAAACGTGCGATATTCCATAGTTTGTTGCAGTAATTCCGTCCTGCTGTGATCTTGGCTGGAGAGTAAGCGGCACTGTCCCCTGCACTTCTGCCGGTAATCATTCCCATACGAACCGCATCAGAACCAAACTGTGCAATGACAGAATGAGGATCAATGCCATTACCTTTGCTTTTGCTCATTTTTGTACCGTCCTCTGCCCTGACCATACCGTGCAGATAGACAGATTCAAATGGAATTTTTCCTGTAACGTACAGGCTCAAAACTAGCATGCGTGATACCCACGGATACATAATATCGATACCGGTTTCCATCAGCGAGTTAGGGAAGAATTCTTTAAAATCATTTGATTTTGGATAGCCGAGCGTCGCAAACGGCCACAGTCCGCTAGAGAACCAAGTATCAAATACATCCGGGTCGCGGGCGTAGGTTTTGCCATCTCGCTCAATTATTTCCTCAGTTACATTCTCGTCAAAAATCCAGTCGTTACTGTCTGTCGTATTTTGGAAAGCCGGTATCGGTATACCCCAGGCAATCTGCCTGCTGATGTTCCAGTCCCGAACGTTTTCTAAATATGAGATTATCTGAGTTCTCTTGTTGTCAGGATAGAAGGCGACTTTGCGGTCCTTCAAAGCTTTAATAGCGGGCTCTGACAACTTTTTCATGTCAATAAACCACTGGTCAAGCAGCATAGGCTCTATAACTGTTCCGCATTTGTAACACGTCCCTACCCTGTTCTGGTAATCTTCATCGACTTTTTCTAATAAATCTTTAGCTTTCAACTCTTTAACAACGGCTTTCCGGGCTTCCAATACGGTCATACCTTCGAATTTACCTGCTTTTTCGTTCAATGTGCCGTCGTAGTTGATGACACGGACAGCTTCCAAGTTATGACGCTGAGCTATGTCCCAATCGTTAAAATCATGAGCTGGAGTTATCTTTACGGCGCCAGTTCCAAATTCAGGATCAACATATTCATCAGCTACCACTGTTAATTTAAATTTGCCGTTTAGGCCTTCGACTTCAATCTCCTGACCTACTAATTCAGCATATCGTTTATCGTTTGGATTAACTGCCACGGCTGTATCGCCGAATTTAGTCTCTGGACGGGTAGTCGCTAGTGTAAAAGGACCATATTTCAAGTAGTAGAGCGGGGTGGTTCGCTCCTCGTACACAACTTCAATGTCGGCAAAGCCGGTCTGATGCTGAGTACAGTAGTTTACCAATCTTTCACCCCTGTAAACCAGGCCGTCATCCCACAATTTTTTGAAGGTTTCGTAAGCCGTTTTAACAATCTTTTCATCCAGAGTGAAGGTGAATCTACTCCAATCACAGCTTATACCAAAAGAACGAAGCTGTGATTCAAAGGTTCCGCGATTGCCAGCTACAAAATCCCATATTTGAGAATATAGTTCTTCCCTGTTGAAATCAAAACGGCTCTTCCCTGTTGAACTGAGGTATTTTTCGTAAACTACTTGAGTCTCAAAACCGGCGTGGTCGGCACCGGGCAGCATCAGAAGCAGAAAAACATCGGTCATGGAAGCGACTTCGT
>CAZTWI010000033.1:4571-7100 GCA_964617685.1 uncultured Candidatus Saccharibacteria bacterium
TTGCGATTACATCCATCAATGAATAATTCAACGAATGACCGATGTGCAAGGGTGCATTAGCGTTCGGCGGGGGCATAACCATAGAAAAAGGCTCGCCCTTCCCTGTTGGCTGAAAGGCGCTGCTCTTTTCCCAGAGATCGTAAATGTCAGACTCGTAATCAGCCGGATTATAAGCTTTTGATAACTTCATCACGTAGTAGATCTCCCAATTTTCATTTTATAAATGAAAAAAATTCTAAATGTAAGCTGTCTATAAGAAATACATAAAGAACTAAAGATACTCTTGCCGCTAGGCATCGGGAGGCTCACTACATGATTCATATATTAACAGTTTACAACATTAAGATAACAGTTTACAGGTTTAAGTAACTAAATCAGAGAATATCAATTACTATTTCACGTGAAATTTTAGACAATCAAACTCAAGGGGTAGATTCGCGCCCGAGTCTCCTTGAAACAATGATAAAAAGGTCGCAAACGTATTTCATATGAAAAGTGTTCGCTTTTTGTTCTTATAGTTCGTCTCTGTTAGTTATTCAGAAAAGTACTTACACACTTTTTGTTTTCAAATTAAGCATAACAGGGAAGGAGAGAGTAGGCAATTACATACTTAAGTTCGGCTCGATTTGGAGAGAGTAGGGGTCGGCCGTTGGTTGGTTGTTCATAGCTTTAAAACAGCCAAGACTTGCGACCATGGCGCCGTTATCAGTGCATAATTTGATATCTGTGTATTGAATATCAATCGGGATTCTATCTGTTAATTGCCGCCGCAGCTCTTGATTAGCAGCAACACCTCCAGCGATAACGACAGATTTGGGCAGAAATTCTTCATAAGCCAGAACTGTCTTGTCTACAACCGTTTCTATAGCCACACGTTGGAAGCTGGCTGCAATATTGACTCTCTGAGCCTCGCTGAGCCGTTCTGCTACGTTATGAGAAGGGAAGGTGAAATCTTCCCCGATTTCTTCCTGCGCCAGCCTTAGAACGGCTGTTTTGAGTCCGCTGAAAGAAAACTCGTACTTTTTGTCTAATTTAGCTTTGGGTAACTTGTACTTGAATGGATCTCCACTTTTGGCTGCTTCAGCAACAGACGGGCCGCCAGGGTAGGGGAGTCCGATAACTTTTGCTACTTTATCAAAGGCTTCACCTATAGCATCATCGCGTGTCTGGCCAAGCAGCGTGTAGTCAAAGTGGCTGCGAAACAAAACTAGCTGGCTATGGCCGCCACTGACAATTAGTGCTAAAACTGGAAATTCCGGTGGAGTAGTAGGCAGCTGGTACGCTGGTAAATCCGTTTTTGTTAAAAAATTCGCATAAACATGAGCTTCCACGTGATTAATAGCGTATAAAGGCTTCTTTTTGGTTATTGCAAGAGTTCTGGCCGTCATCACTCCTACAAGCAAACTTCCGCCCAGTCCGGCGCCATAGGTAACAGCAATCGCGTCAATTTTGTCCCAGCCTGTCTGTGCAACAGCTTCATCTATAACAGGGATGATGCTTTCTATATGGCTGCGTGCTGCTATTTCCGGCACCACTCCGCCGTAAGCTTTGTGCAGATCCATAGAGCTAAACACCACATTAGAAAGCAGCTCATTACCGTCTTTGACAACGCTGGCGGCGGTTTCGTCGCAACTAGATTCAATCCCTAAAACTATCACAGCTTCACACCACTCCAGTCTGCTTCCCAACGGAGTTGGAAACACCACTGAGTTCTTGGCCCAAAATCGTATTTTCTACTGTGATACTCACCGCAACGTACTTTTTTGTACGTCTTGTTCCGTTTCTCGTAGAGAAATACAATTTTGAATCCAAGTGTGAAAGCCGTGAAGACATTACTAACAGAGTAGCAGGAACTCGCTAATATTGACAAATTAGACAAAATTTGCTATAATGAGAGAGTTAATCAGTAAGAAAACAAAAATGATCAAAATCCAATCAGTACATGGCAACGTTATAGACACCGTTTTCCAATACGAAGAACTATCCGGCGAATCTTTAGAAAAATTCCAAACTTTGAATTGAAAAAAAGCGAAATAAGTATTATTAATAAATAATATTGACAAATCGTAAGCTTTTTGTTATTATAGTGACGTTAAAACACAAAACATAAAAACTATAAATATTTTTTAAGAAGGAAATCATGTCACAAGAAAACTTTAACCCACTAGCCGAATCACGTGCCCGAGCAGATGTCGGTCGTCAAGTATTTGAACAATTTATGGAACGCGATTCCGTTGCCCAAGGAGTAGAAGAGCATGCAGAAGGTTTTGCTAAATTTGCAAAATACCTTGAGTCGCGACCCTATGAGGACGACAAAGGTAAATTACACGACCCAATAACTGGTAAATTTATAAGTAAAGAAGACGCTGAACTTCTATACGCACCAAACATGAATAGTGTTGGTGATGTGACTAAAGGGCATGAAGAGGAAGATGTTTATGCATCAATGAGTTTATCTCAACTGGCCATGCTAAGTGCTGAAGCCGAGGTACACGATGACAAAACAACCATGTCTAGTGTCGATGATGT
>CAZTWI010000034.1:0-4227 GCA_964617685.1 uncultured Candidatus Saccharibacteria bacterium
GTTGTAATTGCCGACGTTGTAGACCGCATCAAACACCATCTTTCGATGTAGAACATCCTATAAGACAAGGGAGGTCACATTCTGCGACCCCGAACTTCATTATTGAAAACAAGTTTTCATCAGAAGGTTTCCTTGCTAAATGCCACAGGCGTTTCTCGCCCTTTTTTTATCGTGTCTGGTTTTGAAGCTCCAAAACTAGGACTGTTCTTTTCCTCTGGAAACTGAATTTTTTACCGCGGAACAAGTCCGACGGACACAGATCAATTTATGAACTGGATCAGAAACTGAAGCTACAAAAGGGAAGGCTGAGAGGCGCCTATTCTATATTCTAATATTGACTTTTTATACAGCTTATGGTAATATGTAAGAGTTAAATTAAAAACAAATATTATGTCAGAACAAAATCCATTTGATCAACCGCCACAAACACTACCAGAACAAGGCATGGCTCCTACTGCGGAAATTATAAGAGCGCCAGAAATCGAGCCAAGATTACAGGACTCAGCTGATTTTGCGGGTTCAGCTGCACTTTCCTCTGAAGTAGATATGCCTCCTGCAAGTCGTCTTGGTGTGACGGACGGTCAGTTTAGGGTTGTTCGTAGTAATGGAGAAGTAGAGGATGGTTGGACGGTCAGAAGTGCTCTATGGAAAGACAAAAACGGCAGCTTTAAAGTGACAATAGAAAAACCGGATTCTGATGTCGAAGGCGGAGTATTGGTAAAAGATATTGCAGTTAAAACTTTTCTAGATTGGCAGGATACGGAAAATGATAATCCGTCTGTGTCTGAAAAGAAATGGAATGAATCAACTGAAACTCCAGCTTCTGAACGAGCCCTAATAGATAAAGTACCAAGTAGCAATGATTTAAAAAATGCTGAAAACGAAAAACTTATAAAGCAGGAAAAAGCCAAAGAGGCCCAAATAGCGCAAGCAGAAGCGGAATTTGAAGAATTCAGGTCACAATTTACTGAAGACCAGACGCTTAATATGTGGAAATATGCCTCAGGTCTAATGAGGAAAGCTGATGCTCAACAAAGAGGGGATGGTCAAGGTTCTATGATTGAGGGACAAAACGCATCAGAGGGACTGAATAACTTAAAAACACCAGAACTTAGAACAGCTGCTCAAACTTATCATAGGCATATGGTGAACATACAAAACGCTATAAATCGTTAGGATCTATTCAACAGTAACTTCGGTGCGGGTGACGGTACGGCCGGTGAAGTTTTTCTTGCGGCGTTCGATGAATTTAACAGTTCCAGCTTTTTCAGCGTGGATTGTGTAGTTGCGGCTCATGTAAGTACCAGCTCCAGATAGTTTGGTTTGGCCGACTTGTCGGACAATAACTTCGCCAGCATTAACTTTTTGACCGCCAAAGCGCTTAACACCAAGTCTTTGGCCGGGACTGTCGTGGATATTTTTAGCGGTTCCGCCCGCTTTTACATGACTCATCTATTTCGATCCTTTCTGAACAGCGAACTGCTGCGTCAGAATTTCCGCTACTCGCTCATCGTATCGCTCATACGATTCACTCCGTTGCTCAAGTCTTTCTTGCATTTCATCTGTCAGAAAGGATCTCTAGCTGGTGGTGAGAGGGCAGTGGTTAGTTTTTAATTAATATAAGTAATTCTCGTCCGACTATTTGATTTTCTCTGTGGTAAATCAAGTCCTCGTTCGAAGCGTGCTTAAATCTCATACGAGTATAGCCTATATCTGTTAAATGGTCAAGGGTAGGGAGGTGTAAAAACTCATGTTTTCCGCGCCAAGCTGGCACAGCTAAGCACAACCTGGTTCCGGACGGGATTTGTCCGGCCAAATTTTCTAAGAATTTGTGGTGCAGTAGGTTAACTTCGTAGATAATTTTGCTCAAATGTTCGTTGTTTGGCAGAGAGGAGAGTGGCTGTCCTAAATATGTTTCTCCGGCTACCACAACTTGAGAATCAACTGTCTTGAGGTCCCATTTATGGGTAGTCGCATCTCCAATTTCCACGCGGCGATAATCGCCGACGTCAGGGTATTTCGTGTCTAGCCAGGCCAGGTTATCAATCGAATACTGAACCATTCGCGGTTCCAAATCAGAACCGTAAATGTGATAATCCATCAGCATGGCTTCCTGCAGAACAACTCCGGTACCACAGAAAGGGTCCAGAACCAAGATTTGAGAATTAAGATTTGAGAATTGAGGGCCTACAGCCAAATTTATAATGATCTGGGCTAGTTTTGGCGGCAGCATGCCGACTTTTGCGTCACGGTGCGGGCGAGCTTGATCACGGGCGCTATAAGCATCAATATCCTGGATACGTACAGTTTGAGCTAAATAAGTTTCTGTACCGTCGGAGACTACCAGCAACTCCCAGCCGTTTGTAGAGGTTAATTTGTTGTAGAGTACTGTCGCCGAGCCTAATTCTGTACTGTCGTGCGGAACCATACGGACTGATTTACCGGATGTTTTTACGGCTTTTTTGACCAGAAGAGCAGTTTTAGCGATTTTTCTTTTGTCTGCCTTCAGACCATAGACACTAATTCCGAAAGATAGTTTGCCCTCTATAAATTCCGCATTTTCGGGAGTTTTTTCTATCAGATATTTCTCAATGTCAAACCAGTTATTCGAAGGCAGAGCAGTCAGAATGCGTGCTAATCTTACTGATCCGCCTAGACGATTAAAATCAATTGCTGAAGCTTCCAAATCAGTCAGACACGCCTTTTCACCAAACGCCTGCAAATGTTCTGCTCCATATAAACTTTCCAATTCAGCAAGCCCAAGAGCAGGCTGACGGCCAAATATAATTATAGACTTCATGATGCCTATTGTAGCGTATAATAAGGCCGTATATATGGCACAAAAGATTAAGATGAACTTCAAGTTCTGGCTGAATATAGTCACTATTGCAGCATTGCTACTGCTTATAGTCGTGTCTTGGGATCAAATTATTGAAGCATTTCATCAGATAGACGGGCTCAAAATCTGGGCGCTTCTTCTGATGATTCCCATCCAAACTATCAGTTATCTGGCGGTAGCTAAGCTTTACCAGAACTTTTTTACTAAGCAGGGTAATCCTATAAAACTATCGGAAATGTGCAAAATCTCGCTTGAATTGAATTTTGTTAACCATGTGTTTCCAAGCGGCGGTGTGAGCGGTTTCAGCTACCTAAGTCTGCGGCTTAAACAATACGGCATACCGACTGCTAAGAGTACCTTGGCTCAGATTCTGCGGTTTGCGCTTACATTTATATCTTTCTTAATTCTCCTGGTTTTTGCGCTAATAGCACTGTCATTCAGTGACAGCGTGGGCGGATTAGCATTGGTAATTAGTTCTGTAATTATTATTTCTACAATTTTTGCTACTTTTATCGGCGCTTACATCATAAGCAAGCCAAGCCGTATAAAAGCTTTTGTAAGCTGGCTGCCAAAGGCGATAAATTCAGCTGCAAGATTTTTTGGACGGGATAAGAGCTCATCATTGATTGATATGAATAAGGTCGAAGATACTCTGGAAGACCTACATAAAGATTATATTGTGCTTAAGCGTGATATGGGCTTGGTCAAGAATTTGTTCTGGTGGGCATTAATTATCAATATCACAGAAGTTCTTACTATCTACATGGTATATGTGTCTTTTGGCCAGCTGATAAATCCCGGGGCATTAATCTTGGCTTACGCGGTTGCGAATTTTGCCGGATTAATTGCGATTCTGCCAGGCGGAGTCGGCGTGTATGAAGGTTTAATGACGGCCACTTTAGCCAGTACCGGAGTTCCGCGTGCTCTAGCATTGTCCGCGACGGTTATTTACCGCGTACTTTCGATGATTTTCTTCTTGCCGATCGGATATTTCTTCTACTTGCGGGCAATCAAAAAAGGCGGCAATCTTATACATCCGGAGAAAAATCATGCTGCCGGTTCTTAGTCCAGCCGAGTTTGTAGCGCTTGTAAACCAGACACTAGATTTTGCTTACCCAGTCGTAACGATAGTTGGAGAGCTAGCTAACTTCAAAGTATCAAAAGGGAAGTGGATTTACGGCGATTTGAAGGATGAGGCGGCAAAGCTTCGTTGTTTTGGAACTGTCTACATGCTGCCCGGTCCTCTGGAGGACGGTATGATGGTTGAAGTTGTCGCCCAGCCTCGGATCCACCCGCAATTTGGGTTTAGTTTAAACCTGCAATCTATTCGTCCAGTCGGCGAAGGCAGTATTAAAAAGGCTGCAAACCTGCTCCAGGAAAAATTGGAA
>CAZTWI010000034.1:4237-7040 GCA_964617685.1 uncultured Candidatus Saccharibacteria bacterium
TGGAAAAAGAAGGCTTGTTTTCTGTTGATCGCAAGCGCCAGATCCCGTATGCGCCCAGCCGCGTAGGGCTGATTGCGTCCGAACAATCAGCTGCTTATGTGGATTTTATAAAGATAGTAAATGCAAGATGGCAGGGCGTGGAAATAGAATTGTTTAATGTCCAGGTTCAGGGGGAGTCAGCTCCAGAAACTCTATTGGAAGCTTTTCAGTATTTTAATCAGGAATCAGTTCCAGTTGATGTTCTGGTAATGATTCGGGGCGGTGGGAGCGCTGATGACTTGGCGGCATTTAGTACCGAACAAGTGACGCGTGCCGTAGCCGGAAGTAGAATTCCGACCGTGGTTGCGATTGGTCATGAAATCGATATTAGTCTAAGTGAGCTCGCGGCAGATTTACGGGCCAGCACCCCAAGTAACGCCGCAGAGCTGATATTTCCTGACAAGAAAGATGTCTCGCGCCACCTGAATATGCAGCAAAAATCTTTGAGTGAAAGTGTCCAGCAGTATATCGAAATCAGGAAGAATCGACTGATGGAAGTTAGTAACCAGTTAAGGGACATGGCCCAGAGTATTATAGAAAATAAATCTCATGAGCTACTGCGGGCTACTGCGCTGCTCGAAAGTGTCCACCCTAAATCAACTCTAAAGCGCGGCTATGCATTAGTTCAGCACAACGGTAAACTTATCTCATCCGTATCAATGATTAAAGCTGGCCAGGAAGTAGACATTACACTTCAGGATGGAAATGTAAAAGCAGATATTAAAGGGGTACAATAGAACTATGGACAAGAAATCATACAAAGATATCGAGCAGGAGCTGCATCAGGTTTTGGCTAGGGTAGAGAACGAATCATACAATGATTTAGATGATTTGCTCAAAGATTACGATAGCGGCACGAAACTTATTGCCTCTCTTCAGGAGAAACTAGAAAAGGCAAAAAACTCAATAAAAAAAGTAAATAAGTAACAACTGGTAATGGCAATGCTACTTATAGCCGGACTTACCATAGTTTTGTTGTTTTGCGGGGTGGTAGCCTTCGGCGCGCCGTTTCTGCCTACGCTCTCAAACAGAGTAGACGATGCGCTGGACCTGTTGGATTTAAAGCCTGGGCAGACTATGCTGGAGCTAGGCTGCGGCGACGGCCGGTTATTGCTCGCTGCCGCGAAACAGGGCATATACTCTGTTGGGTATGAGTTAAATCCACTGCTGTTTGCTTATGCGTATCTGCGTACCTGGAAATATAGGAAATTAGTTTCAGTAAGGCTGGGTAATTATTGGCGGGCTGATTGGCCGGAAGCCGACGGCATGTATGTTTTCTTACTTCAGCCATATATGGGTAAATTGCACAAAAAAGTTACTCAATATACTAAAGAAAAACACTTAAAATTGGTAAGTTTTGCTTTTAATATAGAAGAGAAAAAGCCTGAAAAAGAGATTTCTGGCATGTATCTGTACAAATATTAAATAGTCGTTAGGCTTTAGGTCCTAGTCGTTAGTAGCTACAATTATGCTAGAACCTAAAGCCTAGAACCTAGCGCCTAACATATGGTACTATTTAAGCATATGCAAAAAGAGAATGGATCGGTATCTGTAGTTCTTGCAGGCGTGTTCGGTTTTTTATTTGTCGTGACTATGGTCTTTGGAGTCTGGGCTTTTGCAAGCAGACAGGATTACAAGGATAATGTAGATGCAAAAATTGATGAAGCAACACTATTGGCTGTTAAACAGGCAGAGACCGCTAAAGACGCGGAATTTGTAGAAAAAGAGAAATTGCCAACCAGAAACTACAGGGGTCCAGAGACCTACGGATCGGTTAGTTTAGATTATCCGAAAACATGGAGTATTTATGCGGAAGAAGCAAGTTCGGGCACTGTTTTAGATCTCTACGCTTTTCCTGCTATTGTTCCTGGTATTAAATCCAAACAATCATACGGGTTGAGGTTAGAAATTACCAGTAATTCTTACGACTCCGAAATTAAGAGAATCCAGTCGTCAGTAGAACGGGGTGAAGCCACTTCGGTTGCTTTTAGGCCTGAAAAAGTTCCTTCGGTGTTAGGAATCAAAGTTAACGGGCAAATAAGCAATGACAAAACCGGCAGCATGGTTATACTCCCATTGCGCGATAGAACAATAAAAATTTACACGGAACTTCCGCAATTTACTGGTGATTTCAATAATATTGTTCTTCCTTCGCTTAATTTTGTCCCATAACTTTGAGGATTAAGGAATGGTAGTTGAGAAATAAGGATTCTTGTCCGACCTCAAAACTTATCTATCAAACCTCATTTCTGTAGTTAAAACCGCAATATCCAATACGGCCAAGAGATTGGTATACTATCGTTAACTTTAGGGGTAAATAAGCAAAAACTATGCCACGACAAATAAGTCCGCAAATAATCAAGCATGGACAGTTTGCAAGCCGTGAACTAGTGTTCATGATGGGTGAAGAGCTTAAAAAACCACTTACGAATATTAAACTGCTTGCCGAAAGCCAGTCTGCCTCTCCGGCTATTAGTCTGGAAGCTCGCCGGGCACTGAGAACTATTGATAACGTGCTGTTGTTTCAGCAACTGAGTTCTGATCAGCTTACACTACATCTGGAACCTATACACGTTGGCAGTACTCTGACCAATATCGCCGCGCAGCTGCAGCCTTTATCACTGGAGTTTGGCTGTGAGACAGAAGTTTTCATACAATCAGGTATAAAAACTGTCGATACGGACAGGCAAGTGTTAAAATCCGGTTTAGAAAGTTTATGGCAGGCGATGTTAGGCATGACTGAACGGCCGTCGACTCTAAGCTG
>CAZTWI010000035.1:0-836 GCA_964617685.1 uncultured Candidatus Saccharibacteria bacterium
GTACATTTCCCTGCGAGAATGATGTATATGTACCAGGAGAAATCAATTCGTACTTCACTTCAAGCCATTAGCGAAACAGCAGAGCCGTTAGTAACTCAGGCAAACAATACCGTAAAAACGGTAAATAAGAGTATAAAGAGAAGCTTCTTCAGGAGTAAGAAGCGGGTTGTTCGCTATGGTTTAGTTTCTGTAAACGTCGCACTATTAATTGGCGTGGCTAGCTTTGTTGTTTATAGTCGTTCTCCGGATTCTGGCCGGCTGCCTCTTGCTTCGGTTAAGACGACGGAATCAGTGACAGATCCGCTTGATACGTTATCGAGTGCGGATATCGCCGTACATATTGCGCAATTAGCCCGACTAGATGAGGTTACAGCCGTTGCGAATAACGCCGATACGGTTAATTCGCAACTAGAAATTGTACAGGCTGACGCCCAAGTTGTCGCAAAACCTCAAATTGTAGAGACAGAATTAAAATCAATCAATGATTTAACGACCTATGAAACTGTAGAAGGCGATACAGTTATCTCTGTTGCAGAAAAGTTCGGCGTATCAAAAGAGTCTATACGATGGTCTAATGATCTGACTGGGGATACAGTAGCGGTTGGTACGAAATTGTCAATCCCACCGGTTGACGGTTTCATTTATAAAGTGAAAGCTGGTGATACGCCAGCTAAAATAGCCGAGAGATATGGTTCGGACGAAGCAAAGCTGATTGCTTTTAATGACGCTGAGATAACTGGATTGCTTGAGGGCCGGCAAATTGTTATTCCTGGCGGCCGGGTTCCTACTGCCCGGGCAATTCCTAACTACAGCGGTTTCAGATTCGGCGCAGGGGC
>CAZTWI010000035.1:846-6862 GCA_964617685.1 uncultured Candidatus Saccharibacteria bacterium
TGTTTATGGCTACAACGGTTACGATTACGGCTACTGCACTTGGTACGCTGCTAACAAGCGCGCTGAAGCGGGCCGACCAGTTCCGGCAAATTTAGGAAACGCCAGTACTTGGAAAGTGTTGGCTCAGAGAGCCGGCATACCTGTAGGCAATACTCCGGCTGCCGGAGCAGTTATTTGGACTCCGCCAAGGGATTACTATGGCCACGTTGGCTATGTTGAGGAAGTCTATGAAGATGGAAGTGTTAGAATCAGCGAGATGAATACTCGCGGCTGGGGCGTACGCTCAGAAAAGGTATTAACCCCTGCGCAAGCTGCCGCCTACTCATATATCTATTAGTGGATTTGTAGGCGGGCCACTTCGACGCTTTGTCTGCGATACGCACTCGCCGTACCTGTACTGTACGGCTCCTTTACGCTTCTCGCCAAAACACCAAATTGACACCGCCTACAAATCCACTCAAACTTAATTAGTATTTGTGATATTGACTTAGTTACAAAACAGCATGGACTAACAGGGGTAGATGTGGTATAATTAACTACATATGTTCGTGGATAATGCAACAGTCATAGTAAAGGCCGGCGACGGCGGTAATGGTATTGTCAGTTTTCGGCATGAGCGTGCTGTTACACGCGGCGGCCCAGATGGAGGCGACGGCGGTAATGGCGGAAATGTTGTCTTTGTTGCTAGCAATAACCAGAATACTCTTGCAAACTTTCGTTATCAAAAAGAGTTAAAAGCCGAGGATGGCAGTAACGGCGCCAGCGCAAAAATGCACGGGAAAAGGGGCTCGTTGCTCGAGGTAGCTGTTCCGGTAGGTACACAAGTTCGGATAAACGGTGAATTAGCAGCTGATTTCATAGCTGACGGCCAAAGAGAAGTTATAGCTTTGGGCGGCAAAGGCGGATTTGGCAACGCGCATTTTACCAGCAGTACCCGCCAAGCTCCAAAAGTGGCTGAAAAGGGTGAAAAGGGCGAGGAATTTGAAGCGGAATTAGAATTAAAGATTATTGCCGATGTCGGGCTGGTTGGATTGCCAAACGCAGGCAAAAGTACGCTCCTAAGCCGTATAAGCAGTGCTAAACCGAAAATAGCGAATTATCCTTTCACAACTCTAAATCCCCATTTAGGTGTGGTGAGAATAGAAAAGGGCAAAGAAATCCTAGTTGCGGACATCCCGGGACTGATTGACGGCGCCAGTGAAGGCAAGGGATTGGGCGATGAATTCTTACGTCACGTTGAACGTACGCAGGTACTGCTTCATATGATTGATGTTTATTCTGACGATGTAATGCGTGATTACGATACAATTCAAACCGAACTTCGAAACTACAAAGTCGATCTGTCTAAAAAGCCGCAATTAATTGCTCTGACTAAAATTGAAGGATTGGATGATGATATTGTTGAAGACCAGATCAGAACACTCAAAAAAACAGCTAAAAAAACTCCAATTATGGGTCTGTCAGCACTGAGCGGCCAGGGTTTACAGCCCCTTTTATACAAGCTGTACGAAATTGTTGAGGAAAAACGAAAAAGCCGTAAAGCTGAAGAGCTAGAAAAAGACAGCACGCCGGTAATCCGGGCAGTTGAAAATGAAGATGCCTGGCAAGTTGAGGTTAAAAAGAAACGGATTATTATCAGAGGCAAGAAGATTGAGCGGTTTGCTAATCGGACGGACTTTGAGTCAGAGGATGGTGTTGGGCGTCTGAGAGATATCATGCGCAAAATGGCAATTATTAAGCACCTAGAGAAAAAACAAGTAGAGCCGGGAATCAAAGTGTATTTTGGCGATAACAGAGAAGATTACCTGGAATACTAATAAAACTTATTTGTACGGCACATTTTGATCCAAAAACTGCGATTCGCACTTCGGCGTAACTCTTGTCGTAGCATCAGTGCTAAACTGGTAGCATATGAGTTTTTATTTTTATGATTTAGAGACAAGCAGCGGAAGTCCACGTAGCGGACGTATTATGCAGTTTGCAGGACAGAGAACTGATGAAAATCTGAAACCGGTTGGCGAGCCGGATAATATTCTAGTAAAGCTTGCAGATGATGTGCTGCCGGAGCCTGATGCGATTTTGGTGCATGGTATTACACCTCAGAAGACTTTAGAAGAAGGGCTGACAGAAGCTGAATTTGTAAAGTATTTTCAGGAAAACATCTCTCTGGGTGGCACGGTATTTGTAGGATTTAACAATATTCGTTTTGATGATGAATTTATGCGCCGGATCTGTTACAGAACTTTTTATGATCCGTACCAGTGGCATTGGCTTGACGGCCGGAGCCGCTGGGACGTTCTGGATCCGATTAGAATGATGCGGGCGCTTAGACCGGAAGGTCTGAAGTGGCCAGAAGTAGACGGCAAAGCATCAGTAAGGCTCGAATTAATGGCCCGTGAAAACGGCTTATTACATGAGAATGCCCATGATGCGTTAAGCGATGTTGTTGCGCTTATAGAATTAACGCAGAAATTTCAGTCCGCACAGCCGAAACTTTTCAGTTATCTGTTGCAGACGCGTGACAAAAAGAAAGTGGCTAAACTTGTTTTGTCCGGCGATCCGTTCGTCTATACGTCCGGCAAATACAGCAGCGAGTTTGAAAAAACAACCGTTGTGCAGACACTCCTAAAGCATCCGCGGAGAGATTCCGCAGTAGTGTATGATCTGCGGTCTAACCCGACAGAATGGCTAAATAAATCAGTTGAGGAACTGGTAGAGCACTGGCAGGTAAAATATGGCGACGACAAAAAACCTTTGCCAGTTAAAGTTCTGCAATTTAACCACTGTCCAGCAATTGCGCCTGTCTCGGTTTTGGATGAGGATAGTAAAAAACGTATAAAACTTGACGTGGAAGCAATTGAGGACAACCAAAAAATCTTAAGCGAAAATCCTGGTTTTATAGAGAGAATTGCCGACGCACTAGATAGCATTGAAAACAAGCGTCAAACAAGTCTGGATCTAGAAACTCCGGTTGACGATCAAATGTACGATGGCTTTTGGGGAGAGAGCGATCAGAAGGAGCTTGCACAAGTCAGAATGGCGAAGTCGGAAGATTTGAATAGTTTAGGTGTTAAGATAAAGAACAAGCGTATCAGAGAAATGATTCCGCTCTATATTGCCCGCAACTATCCAAAATTTATGGGTCCTGAGCAAATAGAGTTGTGGGAAAATCACAAACGAAAAGTTTTCTATGGCGGCAAAGACGCTAGTGTATATTCGCGATTTTCTAGACGAATGGAAGAACTCAAAGCAGTTAGAACAGATAAAGATTCTGAATATTTACTCACAGAACTTCAGCTGTATGTCGAGAGTATTCTGCCTGAAGCCGAATAGCTAGATAGTCTTTGCTTCTATCGAGGCAATTTGCTGATCTTTTAAGTATTTTTCTTCCTTAATGAAAAGATGCACAAGGTAGAATAGAGCAATTATCGCGCCGATTTGTGCGATAAAACCAAAGGAAATTTGAATAGACGTTCCTGGCACGTAGCCTAGAACTATAAATTGCATCATTAAAATGCTACCTCTTATTTAGCTTATGGTAGCATATTTTTGCTTAAAAAGCAACTATTTCTTGCCGGTACGTCTAAGCTGGGCGTCAAGCCAGGAAATTCTATCTCTGTTCATCAAGAATAGTGTCGTGGAACCAGCCATAATACCAATACTGATGCCTTTCACAAACCAGTGTTCGGCACTGAAATTTAGAATCGTCCCGCCAATTAGTAGGATTACAATAAATATATCCCAAGACCACTTGACCCAGGTAATATCAGGGAAAATCACGTCGCGTAGGGACTGGCTCCGCTCCTTTACGTAATCTACAGCGCTATCTGCCCAGTCATGATTTACGGCCAGTAGTCCGAAGCCGGCCAGCAACAGAGGAATACCGCCTGGTCCTGGCAGCCAGCCCACCAAAGGCACTAGAATTAAACATACAACCCCTAAAGTATCAGTCGCAATAACTTTCCATTTGGGATTATTTCTCTTCGCCATTGTTGACAGTATACGATATTAATAAAGTTTACTTCAAAAACAAACTTTGTTATTCTGAGTCTAAGCAAGGGTAAAACAAAGAGGTTGAAATGAATTATCGCCATCCAAATCGTACTAGAACTGGGTTAAAACCAAACAGAAACGAATTTGAGAGACAGAAGCTTGTTGAAACCTACAAAGTTCCAGAAATCAAAATTGGCAGATTCGTTGAATTTAGTCAATCTCCTCAGTTTTCTGAATATTACAGCAGTATCGAAGCAAATGAAGATAATGAATACGGACTGAGAAAAGGATGGTTTAGTGTAGTAGATGCACCTCTATTTGTAGAATATGTAGACTTAACAGAGGGCTTAAAGTGTATGTTAACTGAACGAAGCAGACCGAGAAGTTTCGGACGGGAGATAGTAAAAGCCACTAATATCATATCTAAAACTATTCGTGATGTTACAAGAGAAAGAAATTGGGAAACCCAGGGATTAAATGAACAAAGAGAGCTTGCGCTACAACAAGCCATAGAAAATGAAGATCATATTGAAGAATTCAGCAAGTACGAGTTTTTGACCCGGACTACTTCTGAATGGGAAGTTCGTGCTCATATGCTGCATCCTCAGCCCAGACCAACACCTTCTCCAAATGAAGGAGCGCTTATAACATACGGTTATCCAATAGCTAATAGCAGGGAAGATATGTCTGTGAGAAGCCAGCTTGCAGAAATTGTCAGCAGTCAAGGTATACCTGTTCCTGATAGATTACTTAAGCTTGAAATGAATGTAGTGCCAGTTGTAGACCTGCACTGCGAACTATCTGCAATGAAAACACATTCACCTGTATTTGGCGAGGTTCCTCGAGAAATTACGCTTGGCCCTATTGAAATCCATAAATTTTGACATAGCGTAAAGTTTAATGTTTTAGTATAATATATTCGTATGTTGAGCTCAGTTGTTTATGAGGCGTACGCGCCTGTATTTTATGAAGACGATAAATTTATCCCGCAGGTTACTGCTTTGGTACGCGAATATTACGACAAAGACGAGTCGAAAGCTGCTGTTGTATCAAGGTTGGATGGCCGCTTGATTTCTGCAGTATCTAACTCTGCAATTGTATTTGATGACCCGCGATACTATGCAGGCCGGCTCATAGCGCCAAATTCATCGCACAATCGCACAAAGATTGCACGTATCCACTCCAGTATTCGCAAAGCAGGGCTGCTTGATAAATACTCAGGAGGGATTTTTGGATTAAAACTCGATAGTGTACAAGCAACTGAGATTGAGTCCACAACAGGCAGAAAAAAGACACTCATTGTAGCAGAACAATCACAAATATTGGGTTCAGATGATGGTTCCGAACTAAGAGAATATATTAATGAAGTTGTTGGAGCAGTTAATAACGGGATACAGAATCGCGCCAGCTTGGAGCCGTATGAATTTAACAGCCTGAGTAACCTTATTCCAATAGTGTCTTTGGGTTCATTGGCTGTTGGCAGCGAGGAGAGTTTGCGACGCCTGACCAACAACATTAATGAGTTGGTCAGTAATCCTTTGTTAGCAACAGTTATTATTGAAGACGGCCTGACAACTACTCAGAAATTAGTTGGATAGTATCTACTACTCAATAGTAGTTTTGACCGAAGGTGCTAAATAGGACTATAATAGAGAGTCATGTCTGAGGAGATTTAGAGTTGTCTGAAGTTATAAAGGTTCAGGGTGCCAGAGAGCACCCCGATAGTAAGCCGCTTGCGGCAACTACGGGGCAGGCAAACAATGGAATGATTAAAGTCCAAGGTGCTCGTGAGCATAATTTAAAGAACGTAAATATTGAGATACCGCGAAATAAATTGGTGGTCATTACCGGGCTTAGCGGTTCCGGTAAATCCAGCTTGGCTTTTGATACGATTTATGCCGAAGGCCAGCGCCGCTACGTTGAATCTTTGAGCGCTTACGCCCGACAATTTCTAGGTTTAATGGAGAAGCCGGATGTCGATTATATCGAGGGCCTCAGTCCTGCGATATCTATTGATCAGAAA
>CAZTWI010000036.1:0-1449 GCA_964617685.1 uncultured Candidatus Saccharibacteria bacterium
GGACGACCTCTTAGATAGTTAGGCTGGTTCTTGCTGACTAAATTGTAGCGGCCGTCTTCGTGCTGCTTAACGCCAACCGTATGAACATTGCCGTTTCTTGATATAAGATCAACCGTTGGGCGCATGTCGTTCTCAAAGAAATCACCTAGTATCTTTTCTAGTCTATTTGCGTTTGTAGCGTTAGCAAAAACCATATCATTAACACTGTAGCCGCCCAAATCTTCTGCTATCAAACCATATAGACGTTTAATTGTTGCATTATGTCTATTTGTATTCAGGTCGCTTGATGGACACTCTGTCCATCGTTTCATTGTGCTGCCGTATTCATTGTAGGTATGCCAGGTTACTCCTGCTTCTGGCGTTATTAAATCAAAGGCTTCAGGAAAACAAGTCTCCGTATCTCTACTAATCCATCCTAGTTTTGTCATGCGCCTGTGATTCGTTCTGCTCATATCAAGTATTATCTATAACACTAAAAACTAAGCTAAACAAAAACAGTATTAATTTTTAGTAATTTAATTAAAGCAAAAATGCTTCGTAATTGATTGCTTGTTTGATTCTTCTTGCAGGTGGCACTTTTTATTTTATCCTTGAGCGACGTTTATTAATTTTTTAAAATCTATACATAAACAATAGCACTTTAATCTTGAGATTACAAGGTGTTATTTGTCACGAAAATTCGCATAGCCATTGTTATATATAAAAATTTATGATATAATATACGTTATGAATGAAGCTCTTTCAGGTCAAAAAACCGCCTACATATGCAATGCAAATTGTGAGAAACGGTACGGAACACAACCAGAAGAAGTTGATACTTTGAGACAAGTTTTAACTGACAAGGGGTATGATATTCGTACGCGCGGGTGCTTATCTATTTGTAATGAAATCGGCGAAGCTTCAGTTGAGTTTAAAGACAGGGCGATTGTAAACGTAGAGCTTATTGACGATAGCGGGGGGATTAGCCGTCGTGTTGCCGGACACAATCCAGACGGCTCTATCGGGATGATGGATCCGGCAAAAGTTTCTGCTGGCAAATAAGACCAAGCTCTATATACTAGAACAGTAATGATTCTATTTACCGACGGTTCTTGCAGTCCTAATCCGGGTCCGGGCGGCTTTGCTGTAATTGAGGGAAGTAAACCTGTTGTTCTTGGTTCCGATAAAGAATCTACAAATATACGTATGGAAGGGAAGGCTCTAATCGCGGCCATGAAACATGCTAATGGTCAGGAATGCGAAATTCATACAGATAGCGAGTTCTGGATCAATGTTATTACCAAATGGGCGCCAGGCTGGGAAGCAAAGGGCTGGAAGAAATCCAAAGGCGAAATCAAAAATCTAGACTTAGTAAAAGAAGCTTGTGAGATTTATAAAAATTCAAAAGCAAAATTAGTGTGGGTCAGAGCTCACGTAGGCAACGATGGTAATGAGCTGGCTGATGAATGG
>CAZTWI010000036.1:1459-6620 GCA_964617685.1 uncultured Candidatus Saccharibacteria bacterium
CACCAGCCAAACGCCGAGCATTCTTTAATCGTCGAAAAAAGGCGACAGTCAAAAAGGCTAATTATGCTTTTATTGATTCGCAGAATTTGAATTTAGGAGTGCAGCGTGTCGGCTGGAAAATGGACTGGAAAAAATTCCGGGAATTTTTGAAAGAAAAATATAACATCGAAAAAGCCTTCATGTTTATCGGATATGTACCCGACAATGAAGATCTCTATAAACAAATGCAGGAAGCTGGCTATCTGGTAATTCTAAAACCAACGGTAGATATGTATATGACGGAAGAAGAGCAGGCGGACGAAAAGCATATAACCAAAGGTAATGCTGATGCCGAACTAGTCCTACATGCTATGAAAGAATATCAGAACTACGATAAAGCGGTGATTGTATCTGGCGATGGGGATTTTTACTGTATAGTCGAGTATCTCTCAGAGAAAAACAAACTGCTACACTTGTTTGCGCCTAACAATCATTACTCATCTTTATACCGGCCTTTTGAATCATATGTTGTGGTGTTAGACAGCTTCAGGGATCAATTATCCTACAGAACCCACAAGAAAAATAAAAAGAATAAATATTACCGCGCTCCTAAGAGCTAATTCGTATCTATCTGCCTGTGAGCGAATCTTACGGGCAGCTGCCATGATTTTCAATCTGTTTTATCGGCTTTTGGTCGTACAGTGAAGTACGAGCCAGAAACGAAAAACAGATTGAAGGTGGCAAACCTTGAGATTTTAGCTGACAGATAGGTGTGGATTAGCTCTTAAATAGGTTCTTGCATCCTTATCGAACTCAGTCTATTCTAAAGATAGAATTAATTAAGAGGGAGTTTATTATCATGGCAGAAGAGCAAAAGACGCCATCTGTTGCTACAAAAGAAGATATAGAAAAAAACAAACTTAACGCAGTTCTTAGTTATCTTGGGATACTGATAATCGTTCCGTTGTTGTCAGACGAGGCTAAAAAGTCAACATTCGCTAAATTTCATTTAAATCAAGGACTAGTGCTGCTAATAGCAGGTTTTGTAGGCAGTTTTATTTTTTGGATTCCCCTAATAGGATGGATTGTTGCGGTAGTGTTCTTTGTGATATGGCTGATAGGTATTATTGGAGCAATTCAGGGTGAAATGAAGCGGGTGCCAATACTCGGTAATATAGAACTGATTAAGTAACCCTTTTTGACACCTAATTTTACTCTAGATTTTTTAAAGGAGGATAATAGTCATGGCAGATGAACAACCAAAAGCAGCAGACGGATCAAAAGCGGTGCCGCCCAAAAGCAGCAGCAGCAGTAATAAAACTTTGATAATCGTACTAGCGATAGTTGCGGTCGTAGTAGTTCTTCCAGTAATTGTATTCAGCATTTTCGCGTTCTGGCTGTCTAGAGGTGATAATGCCGCAAATTTAACTGAAAATATCATAGAAAGCGCGACTGGTTCCGACGTTGAAATAAGCGAAGACGGATCTTCATTCAGTATTGAAACTGATGAAGGGTCAATAAGTGTTGGCGAACAAAAACTACCCGATAATCTACCTTCATCAGTAGTCGTCTATGACAATCAAAAAGTTGTAAGCGTGTTCACGAGTACTGAAACTAACAGTACGATATGGACTTTCTCGTCAGAAACTTCGGATGGTATTGATAAAGTCAATGAATACATAAAGAGTAAATATGCAGAAGGTGGGTGGGTCATGACATCAACCTCTTCTTATAACGGTTCAGTTACATATTCATTCGAGAAAGATAATCTCACATCAGTGATAACTGTAATGCCTGGCGAGAACGGTAATATGATTAGTTACTACATCACGCAGGATGACCAGTCTCGATAAGACTAAAAATTAATATTTTCTAAAACTATAGAATGCTTGCTGATATTGATACAATGTGACGGTAAATCATATGAAAAAAGAAAAAAGGTTATTTCCAAAAGGGTTTTTGTGGGGAGCATCAACAGCTTCGCATCAGGTAGAGGGCGGAACAACCAATCAATGGACAGTTTGGGAATTAGAAAACGCTTCCAATCAGGCTAAAACAGCCAAAAAGCGCTTGGATTGGACACCGAAATGGGAAGAGATTAAGTCTCAGGCCGAAGACCCGGAAAATTATATTTCCGGAAACGGCGTGGAGCATTACACGCGTTATAAAGAAGATTTCCGCTTGGCTAAATCGCTCAATCATAACTCCTTCCGATTTGGAATCGAATGGTCGCGTGTTGAGCCAGAGGAAGGCGTATGGGACGAATCAGAATGGCAGCATTATAGAGAATATATACAAGAACTTTTAGATCTCGACCTGGAGCCCATAATAAATTTATGGCATTGGACGATGCCAATCTGGTTTACAGATATGGGAGCATTCGAGAAACGCAAGAATATCAAGTATTTTGAAAGGTTTATTGCCAAGGCTTGCGAAGAGTTGCAAATCGATAAACTTAAATATATTATCACGCTGAACGAGCCGAATGTTTACAGCAGCTTTGGCTATGGAACGGGCGAGTGGCCGCCAAACAGAAAGAATATTTTTGCATTCGGCAGGGTATTCTATAATCTTGTCATCGCTCACAAAAAATCCTATAAGGTTTTGAAAGCAGCAAATCCTAAGCTCCAAATCGGCGTTGCAGCTCAGCTGGCTAATATTTCGGCTAAACGTCCGCAGAATCTGCTGGATCTGATTGCCACCAGATGGATGCGTTATTTCTGGAACTGGTGGTTTTTGAATCGTATCAGTAAATACCAAGATTATGTTGGCTTCAATTACTACTTCACTGATTATTATCAGCTAGGTAAGTACAAAAAATCCAAGAATACAGAGTTTTTCCACCGAGTTAATCCAAATGAGCCAAAGAATGATTTAGGGTGGTATATGGAACCGGAAGGTATTTATCCGCTTTTAGTCCGTGTCTGGGCGCATTATAAAAAACCTATTATGATTACAGAGAATGGGCTAGCAGATAGAAACGATGAACATCGGCGCTGGTGGATTGAACAGACAATAGTAGCTATGGAGCGGGCAATTAGCGAAGATGTAGAAATTGTCGGCTACCTGCACTGGAGTTTACTTGATAACTTCGAGTGGGCTTATGGCTGGTGGCCTGAGTTCGGATTGATCCATGTTGATCGCAAAACAATGCAGCGTACAATCCGTCCAAGTGCTAAATACTTCGCCGAACAGATCAAAGAGCTATCAGAGTAACTATAGGTTGCTAAGTTAAGCATCCCAAACAACACTATTGACATAAGCGGTAATCTATAGTATACTGTAGCAGTAATGAATCAAAACAAAACATCAATAGACCCACTACTAGGCAAACCTCACGATCACATCAGCGGTATAATCGATAGTGATCGCCCTCCTGTATCTGAAATACTTAAAAAGACAGACGGTAAGGTACGAATGTCCAAAGAAAAAGCAGATAATCTACAAAAATTGACTTCTACACCTGAAAAGAGAGGTAATACTGTTAGTAGAAAAGGATTGGCGTTCGCAGTGGCGGTTACAGCATTAGCAGGTGCTTGGGGAGCAGGCAAAATTGCTCCTGATGGTGAGGCGCCTTATCCTGGAAACATGCCCGCATTTAGTGAAGATCTGTTGCAAGATGAATATGCTGAAAACCCAGAAGATTTTACTATTCAAGGCGGTCAGATTGTTCGACTTGGAACTGAAGAGATAGATCCTCCTCTAAATCCATTAGAAATGACTCCAGGTGCTCAAGTAGCAATTCCAGCTGAAAAGGTAGAGGCAGGAATAGTACCAACAAGTCCACAGGTAACTAATCCAGCTGAGCAGCAAGAAGTGCACAGCATTCAGACGCCTTAAAAATTCGAAAATCTAGATCGAAGCGGGTAGAACAATCTCCCCGCTTTTTATTTTACAATCAAATACAACTGCTGGTGGTGTTAGTTTGTATTACGACACCATATGTTGTGGTGTGAAAATTAGTGGGTAATTTTGTTGTGGATAACTATAAAAAACAGATAAAAAGTGGTTGCATGTGGGTTCCAGTGGGTAGTATATTGGTGTCAGTGGGTAGTCGTGGTAACCAAAACAGTTACCAGTCAGCGACAGAAAAAACAAAAACCACTGCAAATTAAAAACAATTTAAGGGACCAATGGGAAAAACAGATTACTTTGAGCGTAAGTTAGACGACAAGCGTCGACTCACAATTCCGACAGAACTTCGGGATGAGCTTAAAAGTGGTGTTGTTATTACCCGAGGTTTTGGTCAGTATCTCCACCTATATCCAAAAAAGGTATGGGACGAACTGGTAGAACCAAAACTCGACGGCGACATCCTAGATGAACGAATCGCTGATTTGAATGTTCAGTTTAGAACAGGCAAAACAGAGGTTGATCTGGACGATAAGCAGGGCAGAGTGACTATAGAGCAGCACTTGTTAGCCTACGCTGGAATCGATCGTGATGTTGTCTGTGTTGGCGTAGGACGTTACTGGCGAGTAATAGCCAAATAATTTTATATTAGTTTTTAATTTCCGGCACATTAAAAATTCAGCAACAAAAGAAGTAGTTTAATCAACTACGAACGATTAGAAAATTAAGAGGGCTCTTCCTGCAGCTATTGCAGCGAATGGAAAGAGCAGATTAATACGTGAAGCTTGTAGCCCGACATCGGGAAGAGCAGTCCGAGTCGACAGATTTATTCTGGCGCCCGGCACGTAGAGAAACCCCGAAGGGGTGTCTCTAAACTCCTCGAGGTTAGCTAATCGGCAGTTAACATGTGGATTTGAAGGTAACCACATAAAAAACCTTAGTACTTTACTCAAAAACACCTCCCAAAACTCCACCTCACACATAAGTCTCTCAACTTACTTATCCCAGAACAGATGAGAACGAAGCATTATTTGAGAATTTTTTAAATTCTCTCCAAAAAAGCTTCATAAATTCGCATCGTTCCGGGAACAACAAAAACAAAAACTTTTCAAAAACAAAAATGTTAGCTGCTGATTAGGTGACCTTGCAAAAACAAAAATTTAGGCAAGGTTGACTATCTCGCTAGGAACTAGCGAATCGTCAGAACCTTGCAAAAACAAAAAAAATTAAAAGTATATAAATTTAAAAAATGCAAAGTTAAAAGACAGTGCCAAAACAAAAACAAAATAATCATATTCCTGTACTCTTGCAAGAAGTTATAGATGGACTG
>CAZTWI010000037.1:0-767 GCA_964617685.1 uncultured Candidatus Saccharibacteria bacterium
CTTTCAAACCGTGAGTCATATGTCCGCCGTAATAAAGCGACATTCCCATAACCGTGTCTCCCGGATCAACAAGTGCAAAATATATCGCTTGGTTAGCGGGCGATCCTGAATAGGGCTGGACGTTTGCATAATTAACGCCAAATAATTCTTTAGCGCGGTCACGGGCAATGTTTTCTACTTGGTCGACAAACTCGCAGCCGCCATAGTATCTTTGGCCTGGATACCCTTCTGAGTACTTATCTGTAAGCCTAGAACCCAAAACATCCAGAACTGCCTGTGATGTATGGTTTTCGCTCGGTATCATCTCTAGGCCGTTAGCTTGGCGTTGGGCTTCTAGTTTGGCTAGTTTTTTTATTTCTTCGTCTTCGTCAAACATATCTAACTCCTCATATCTTTAAGAATGGACTAATTATTGGCAATTTTCGATATGCGTGTATTTAAATCATGTATATATAGTACCCCAACATATAGCGGTCACTCTATGTAAAATACACAATATACCAGATATGATATAATATATGATGACATGCAGCAGACTAACGAGCGTTTAGGCGCCTTAATTTCAGAACTTAGACAATTACGTGGACTCACTCAGTCTGAGTTTGCTAAGAAACTTGGAACATCCCAATCGGCTGTTAATCGAATAGAAAAAGGTGGACAGAATCTTAGCTTAGACATGCTTAGTCGTATTGGAGATGTCCTCCACAAGCCTCTAATAACCCTTGGAGATCAGGGGGTCAACCTACGTATTGAGGGAGGTCATGAGC
>CAZTWI010000037.1:777-6607 GCA_964617685.1 uncultured Candidatus Saccharibacteria bacterium
CTTTAAAAACAAGCAAAAACGCTGCTGTGGGGTTACTCTGTGCCAGTCTGCTTAACAAAGGCACGACTACTTTTAAGTCTTTCCCTCGTATAGAAGAAGTTTTTAGAATAATAGAAGTGCTTGAGAGTATTGGCGTAAAAGTAAAATGGCTGCCTGGAAACGACTTAGAAATTAAACGTCCTGCCAAGCTTCATATGGATAAATTAAATGCTGCAGCCGCGCGTAAAACCCGTTCGGTACTAATGATGATCGGGCCGCTGATGCATGAACTTAGAGAATTCAAAATTCCTTATGCCGGGGGCTGCAAACTTGGCGAGCGAACCGTCAAACCACACTTGTTCGGATTAGAAGAATTTGGCGTTTCAATTGAAGCAAAAAATAAATTCTATCAAATAGAAAGCAATCCTAAGAAATCCGAAACTGTTGTTTTGTATGAGTCTGGAGATACAGTTACCGAAAACGTCATTATGGCGGCGGCAAAAGCACCGGGCAAAACAACAATTCAGTTTGCTAGTGCAAATTACATGGTCCAGGATGTGTGCGGATACCTAGAGGCTCTAGGTGTTACCGTGGATAACATAGGATCAATGACGGTTACCGTTCACGGAACGGATAAAGAAATTAAAAAAGATGTTGTCTATGCACCTGCCGAGGATCCAATCGAGGCAATGTTTTTTGTTAGTACTGCAGTGACAACTAATTCTGAGATTACAATCAAAAGAGTTCCGATAGATTTCATGGCTTTGGAAATGCTAAAACTAAAGAAAATGGGCTTAGAGTACGACCAATCAACAAAATACAAAGCCCAAAACGGCTTTACTGATCTTGTTGACCTAACCATACACAAGCATAATGGCAGTCTCGTAGCGTTAGAGGACAAAATACATGCAAACGTTTATCCAGGTCTAAACCAGGATAATCTTCCTTATTTCGTTCCTATCTGTGCTGTTGCGAAGGGCCGGACTCTTATACACGACTGGACATACGAGAATCGCGCAATTTACTACACCGAACTCACAAAAATTGGAGCTAATATTGAATTAGCCGACCCTCACAGAGTTTATGTCACTGGCATTACTAAGTTTTCCCGTGCCGATTTAGCTTGTCCGCCAGCATTACGCCCGGCTAGTTTGCTACTTATAGGGATGCTTGCGGCTCCAGGCAAATCTATGCTCCGCAATGTCTACACCATTAATAGAGGCTACGAAGACCTCGCGTCACGACTTAATAGTTTAGGCGCGCAAATAGAAGTTATTAACGATATATAAAAAAGAACACCTGTTTCAAGTGTTCTTTTTTTGGTGCGGGATAGGGTAGTCGAAACCCTGTCTCAAGTTTGGAAAACTTGCATATTAACCGTTATACGAATCCCGCGTGAAATTGGAACCCCCGACCTGTGGGATAGAAGCCCATTGCTCTAATCCGCTGAGCTACCGGCGCATACCTGGACAGTATTATAACAGAGGTGCTTGACAACAGGAAAGACAAAAGCCTGAAAATTTAACACATCAAGAACCTATTAGTTACTAGACGACGAAAATCTTGCCTTTATCCTGCAGGAATAATTCATAGGTATTGCTTGTGTGTCTGCCGTCAACATGATGATGAATCGCCCCAGCTACATAATCGGCAAGCTGAACCAGGGGTTCTGATTTACTATCAACTGCCCTTACCTGCTGTATGGAATTAATATCGCCCTTGTGTTTTGACCCGAATAATCTAAGCAGATGATTTGATAAAGCCCGGTTGAAGTGTCTCGGGCCATTTGTATCAATAAGAACCACTGGTTGATCTAGCCAAGGCTTTAATTCTGTAAATAGCTTCTCAAACGCAAATCTATACAATGACATTTTGCTACGCAAAACTTGCGGCTGCCGTAGTGCTAGTTTCTGTTTGTCTATACAAACACTTGCAAATATAAACTCCCGCTCATTCATATATTGAAAGAAATTGACGTGTTGTTCATGTGAATTGTGCGCAAAATGCAGTTCATATCCATTATTAACGTTTTGTCGATAGTCATCTACAGCCATACAGATTGGCCCGCAAATTTTGTCGTCAGGTACAATTATTGCGGTCAGAATAAACCACTTACTTGATCCCTTCCAAAACTTTAGGCCGCTGTCGCCTGATTCGTCGATTGCTATTTTCATTCTCCGTAAAAGTGTAGCATATTTGGGGCTCATCTCGACACGATCAAGAAATATAAATCTGTGGTGCAAAAAACAGGGGTAAGTGGTATAATAATCCAGTATTTCCAGTGGCGGGCTTAGCTCAGTTGGTTAGAGCGTCTGGTTGTGGTTCAGAAGGTCGTGGGTTCAATTCCCATAGCTCGCCCCAGAATACATTTCAAATTATGAATTACTACCAGCAATTCTGCTGGTTTTTTATTGCCAAAAATTTCTATATCTGTAATACTTATGATTAACGTGTCCCGTAGTAGCTTTGATACAAGGGGCCTAAAATTAGAAGGAGAAAGCTTACTACAGGATGGCTCAAGATGAAATCGATATTTTATTGAAGGTAATTATTGCCTTTTGTTTAGGCGGAATTATAGGCATTGAGCGCGAATTAGCCAAAAAGCCGGCAGGCATAAGAACTCATATGTTTGTAGCTGGTGCAGCCACGCTTGTCATGTCTGTCAGCACAGTGCTTATATCTGATTTCAACCAGAAAATTGGCAATGTACAATCAGACCCGGTTCGTGTTATTGAGGCTATCATCGTTGGAATCAGTTTCATTGGAGCCGGCACAGTATTAAAGAGTGAGCGCGATCATACAGTCTACTACCTCACTACTGCGGCTTCTATTCTGTTTGCCGCCGGAATCGGCATAACAGTGGCATTAGACAAGTTTCCGCTGGCAATAGCATTAACAGTTCTAGTTATACTAGTTAATTCCGGCGTTGGAGGGGTTGAACAGAAATTCTTAGGAAAAGACCAGCGCAAAACTGATAATATTGATAAATCAAATTAGCTTATAAATTTCTCTAAGATACTGCCTGCAGCATAAGAAATTACAGCTGCAGCAAGTCCTAGGCCAAATGATTCAGCAACTGTTCTAAGCTTACTAATCTTGGTAATTTTTCCGCGCAGATAACCTATACCGATAAATGCTGTTAATGTAAGTACAATTGAGGCAGCAAGCGCAGTAGACGTTTCTAGATCAAGTCCAAATATGTAGTCAGCCGTATAGACAGAGAGCGGAATAAATCCTACTAGGATAAATGACAAAAATGTCGCAATTGATGCGGCAAGCGGAGACTCATGATCTTCTTTTTCACTGTTTCCTTTGCTTACAGATAGATCTTGGTCACTCTTTTCGCTTAGGTAGGATCCTACCGCCATAGAGAAGCCATCAGCTAACACGTTAGCATAACCTAATATTAAAATTACATTTACTCCCAAGTTAGCACCGGCAGCACCCGTAACCACTGCGAAAGTAGTGACCGCTCCGTCCATTCCTCCATACACAAATTCACGTAAATTATTCTCTATTTTTTTAATCATGAGTTCATTATATCAAGCTGTTGAGTAGAACTGTTACAAAAACCGGTGTTGCAAGGTTATCAAAACCGTACGGCATTGTATTCTCTAGAATTGTTGCTGCTGCTGGAATGACACAAAATACCATGAACAAATTATCCTGCATTACGGTACTGCCGCCTAAAACGTAGCCTATACCAAGACTGATGTAGGTAAATATAATAAATGTCAGCGTGCCAGCAATACTTTTACTAAGCGGTTTAAATCCCAGAACTTGATACTTATTACTCCGGCCCAGGCTTTTACCAACCACAGCCGCTCCTCCGTCGGCCAAAGCCAGTATCAAAATTGATACTGTAAAAATCCAAGGCTCTTGGCCAAAATATGAACAAATAATTATTGCGAGAGCATAGAGGATATCGCCGTAAGTTTTGCGCTTTGTAGCGTATATTGCATGGAATAGCTGAGTATATCTAGAGTAGATTACCAGTGTCAAAGTAGCACAGCCGAGTACGAATATTCCATCAAATGGAATATAAAACGGCCAGAAAGCGATGTAAACTCCTGCAAGGATATGTATAAATTTACGGGCTCTTTCGCCTTCTATAATTTTCTTACGCCAGAGTATTTCAGAACTTAGCAGAACCAAAGCAACCGGAAATAGTGCGATAAACAGTTTTACTATCATTTAGTTTGCAACTTCTTTAAATCTTCTACCACTTTAACTCCATGGCCTGTTGGTATAGCACGGCCGTATACTTTCTGAACCCTGCCTTTTGGATCAATAATGAAAGTCTTGCGTTGAATTCCTTCAATCCCGAACATCTTCTTTCCCCAAGCACCGTAGGCTTTAATCGTTGCGTCATTTTCATCGCTAAGCAAAGTGAAGTTTAATGAATGCTTAGCTTTAAACTTATCGTGGGAGTCGGTAGAATCCTTAGAAATACCGACTACACTAGCTCCAAGCTCCTGCAGATCATCTCTGGCATCACGCAAAGAACAAGCCTGAATAGTGCAGCCCGGTGTATCATCCTTTGGATAGAAATAAAGCACCAGCCATTTGCCTTTAAAATCACCGAGTGATTTAATATCTCCGTTTTCATCAGGCAATGAAAATTCAGGGGCGTTATAAGGAGCTTGTTTCATGTGGTTTATTATAGCAAGTCAGAATTGTTACAATATAACGATAAGCCCCTATGTTTCGCAAAACAAATACATATCACGACAGAAAACAAATGCCTTATAGACAAACAAGGTTCTTTAGGTACATTACTATTTTTATAATAACCTTGCTGGCTATGGGATTTTCCATATTATTTCTCAATAACAAAGACAGTCAAAACATAATATTAGATACAGCTATAGTGGAGACGGCCGAAGCGGAACCTGTGCCGCATCCTCTGGACAATATAATCCTGCCGCAAGGTGTTGAGTCGGCAGTCGGAACATTGACAGACGGCACAGTTATGGCTTCCGAACCAACAAACCCTATACCGATGGCAAGTATTACAAAAATAGTAACAGCTCTGGTGGTACTAGAAAAAGCCCCGATAAACCTCGGCGAGTCAGGCGATATGATAACCTTAAGCTCAAAAGATGAAGATTATTACTGGAAATACGCCACGCTGGAAGGCACCCTGACACCAGTAACTGCAGGATACACGATGAGCCAGTATGAGATCCTGCAAACCATGCTGTTGCCATCGTCAAATAATATGAGCGACACTTTGGTCGATTATTATTTTGATTCACACGAAGAATTTTTGCACAAAGCTAATGAGTACCTAAGTAAAAACGGGTTATCTGATACTAAAGTGGTTGATGCTACCGGTTTTTCTCCGGAAAGCGTCTCAACCCCAAGCGACCTCATAAAGCTCGGCCAGCTCGCACTGAAGAATCCTGTTGTCGCCGAAATTGTCGCCCAGCCGGAAGCTAATGTATCGGTTGCCGGACATATCCGTAACTATAACGTACTGATAGGAGAGCCTAACGTTACCGGCATAAAACCCGGCTTTACCGAAGATGCAGGATCGTGCCTACTGTATTCGGCAAATTTTGTATCTGCTAGCGGCGATAAGCAAACTGTGATCATGGTTGTTATGGGAGCGCAGGACAGAAGTACTTACGCCGCATCCACCCTGTCGCTACTCGACCAAGCACGTTCAATATACGAAATAATACCGTAAGTAATCATGCTCGACTGTACACAATACACAATATGATTAATGGTGGATTAAGCGGAGATACTTTGTGGCTGGGTGAGAGGACTTGATCATATTCCGCGGTCACCTTCAGCGACCCCGATTTTGTCTATACTTCAAACAAGTTTGAAATCAGACAATAAT
>CAZTWI010000038.1:0-6443 GCA_964617685.1 uncultured Candidatus Saccharibacteria bacterium
TCTAACATCTCCAGATCAAATTTTGTACGCTGTGCTATTCTCTGCGCTTCAATTAACTTGTTTTCGGATTCAAAGTATTTAACGCGCGCAGTCATTTCATCAGATATTTTTGCAAGCGCACCTTTTAATTTTTGTTGCGGCGTCACATAGTGAGAACTTGGAAATATCGTAAATTCCTCTGGCTTGCCTAACACCTCGCCGGTAAGCGCATCTAGTTTAGTTATTGATTCTACCTCGTCCCCGAAAAACTCTGCTCTATAAGCAATTTCCTCGCCAGCTGGAAAAACATCCACAACTTCTCCGCGCACTCTAAAAGTTCCGCGGCGGAAATCAATATCGTTTCGCTCATATTGGATATCTGTTAGTTGTCGGATAAATTTATCGCGTACCCGCCGTTCGCCAACCTTTAGCTTAATAGCCAATGAAGCATAATCGGATGGGCTACCTATACCATAAATACAGCTAACACTAGCGATAATGATTACATCACGTCGAGTAAGTAAAGAATCGGTGGCCGCGTGGCGCATACGGTCAATCTCTTCATTAATCTGACTGTCTTTTTCTATATAAGTATCAGATCTGGCAACGTAGGCCTCAGGCTGGTAGTAGTCAAAATAACTTACAAAGTAGTGAACAGCATTATCTGGAAAGAAGTTTTTAAACTCCTCGTACAATTGAGCAGCCAGGGTTTTGTTATGGCAAACAACCAGCGTTGGACGCTGGGTTTGCTCTATAACATTCGCCATTGTGAATGTTTTACCAGAACCCGTAACCCCAAGCAGCGTCTGTTCTCTCTCGCCCTTTTCTATCCCGTCAACGAGCTGTTTTATTGCAGCTGGCTGATCACCAGTCGGCTTGTAGTCGCTTTTAAGCTTAAACTTCATCTTTTGCTAGCTTCTTTTTTGAATCAATTTGCCATTTCTGAACCGCAAGGATTGCCCATATAGATGCTGTTATCGCTCCAGTTATAACAGAGAACCAAAGTTCCAAAGTCACAAAAGTAAGCACAATTATCGAAACGATTACTGCGTTAAGAGCACTAGTTGTCAATGCAGGCTTATCATTACCTAAAAGCGTTGGAAGCATTGAAGGCAGAAAAGCCAGCTGACATAAAGCTATAACTGTATCTTGCCACATATCTTTCTAGTATACAGGAACTACACCCAGCGTTTTAAACTGAAATCAACCCATCCGGCTCGACGAATTACTTCCTCTAGCAAAGCCGTATTTTCCGGCTAATGGTTCACAGATACTGGCTTTTATCATCCACTCCTCCGCCAATTCACTAACATTGAGATCTTTGTTTTGCTCTTGAAGCACTTTGACTATTTTTTTTACTAAATTTTCCGGATCAGTATCATATATGACAATACTTCCCGCCGGCTCTTCAAGAGTTTTCAGCAATTCAGGAATTGCATCAGCCAGACCGCCGCTCCCCAGTAAAACTCCGCAAGGCATGTGAGCTTCAAGTGCCGTCGTAAATTCGTGCAGTGAACCCATACGGCCGCCGACAGTGATCACCGCGTCGCTGCTTTGAACTAGATGGATATCGCGGCCAATATAGCGCATTCCAGTGAAATTAATGTAATTAAAAAACCCTACAGGCAAACGATATTTCTTTGTATGCTCACGCAGAGATGCGGCAGGACTGAACCCAATACTCATACCGTCTGCATCTGTCGCTCCTTTGGCCGCATATAAAGGCAGTCCAACTGTTGCGCCAGTGGTTAATATGTGTCCGCTTTTAGCAATCGACACCCCTAGTTCGTACGCGAGTCCGCACGACTTGTCGACAGATCTTCCAGCTGCTGCTCCAGATACACAAATCGAATATCTCATCTTTGTTTTCTCATAATCATTAGCATTATAACACGATTTCCGGACTCACAATCAACTGTGATAGAATTGATTTTTCAAACGCTTCCTGACGTAAATAACGTAGTTGAATCTCATTCCATAAACTAGCTTTTAGATGTGAAATTATCTGGGTGCCAAAAGGTTTTTTCAGTACAAAGCTTGCAACAACATCTACTAAGTGCATTGATACGGGCAACTCGCCGCCTGCAAATCCTAAATAGTGCGTATTTACCCAGAAATCTAATTCCGAAGCAAGTGAAGCCAGTTTTGTCTCCGTACTTTGCCATTCTAAATCTCCCAAGACAAATTCAAAATCACCCAGTTGTTTGTACTGGTATTCAGCCAGTAACTGATACACGGCATGCCAGCTAGGTTGCAAGCCATGTATAGGATCCAGCTTCTCTAAAGCGCCTGAAGCAATGTCCGGTAATACTCGCTCATAGCTGATGCTTAACGCGCGCGTCCTATACGGCAGCGACTCAACTGAAAGCTTCATAGACGCTTGCAAAATTACCGCCAAAGCAAGCAGGACAGAGCCTCCAACAGCAAAAGATTCTGTCGGTAGCAACAAGATACAGCCGGTTTCGGCTACAGGGAATAATAGGTTTTCAAATGGCTGTTTATGCAATTTATCCAACCACTCCTCTGGAAGTAGCACGATCTGAACTGGAGCTTCTTTGACATCTCTCTGCATCAATCTCTTAAGTCTTGCCTGAACCTGAGTCTGCCAGCTCTTGTCTTCTACTTTTTTCGCTAGAGCGTACAGTGCAAGCGGGTTTTCGCGTTTCAAAACCGAATCAATTGATCTAAAGCGGAGAAGTTTTAATGTTCGTTTGGGTGGAACAGATTTAAGTATCTGTTTAACCGCCGCCGGCTGCATACAGACAACTGTATCTTTTTGAACCAATCTTTGAGCTGTCTCGGCAATTATCCGCGCTGCGGTGGAAGCAGATTCCGATTGTGAAATACCAAGCTTACGGCGTAATATCAAGTCGTCTGATTGAGATTTTGCAAGCAACCCGTAATATAATTCCTGTTTCGTAGATTCTGTCGGATCAAGTCCCAACTGTCTTACTTTTTCTCTAGAGCTTGTGATTATCTCCGCAGTCAGTTTTGCGTCAATCCCCGGCTGCAAAGCCATCATTTCTAAACGCTGGATGATTGAGTCTAACGACCTTTGATCCGCTTGCAAAAGTTGTCCAATATATTTAGACATCCTTCTGCCCCTGCAGGATGAACGTACATGAGTGCAGTTTGGCTGCAAAAACGAGACTCGCAAATAAGCCGTACTCTCTAGTACGGCTTATGCGAATTGTAGTTTTTCGTCCAAAATGTGCCACGTACGTTCAATCCTCCGTCTACATTTCTGTCGGGTGATAATGGCTAGGAGCATTCCTAAGATAATAGTCAATTTGATCTTGGGTCAAAAGACCTTCTTGGGCGCCAACATGCTGAACTATGTTCATAGAATTAATAGGAGCCCAAAGCAGCGCTGACGGCACATCGGCACCATGCATTAAAGCTGCTACGAATGTCGAAGCAAAACTGTCTCCGGCGCCGGTTCTTTCGAGAGGAGGTGCTGGATCAGGATAAAGAGGCATAGACCAGCGTTTGTTTCCGTCTGAAGCATATGCTCCCTTCGGCCCGTCTGTGATCAGTGCTATTTTTATACCGACTTCATGCATTTTATTTAAGAGGTCGTGAATATCTGCATGGTTACCATGGAACACATCAGTAGCTTCCTCCCGGTTAAGAACCACAACTTCGCTTCGCGCATATAGCGCATGCAGTTTCTCTATTCCTGCTTTCATCTGAAAAGTTCCTGGTTGAAAAGCTAGTTTAACTTCAGGGTTATCCTGCAGCCACTCAACTACCTCGTCATGGTAATGATCAATAGCCCTCTCGCTTATAGAACTGAAATAAATCCACTTTGGAATGTCTTGTGGTTTGAATCTTGGCCAGTGGTAGTCGTAATCTTCATGCTTGATCAATATTGTCCGTTCTTCCTTATACCAAAGAACGTAGTGGTAATTGCTGACTTTATTTGCGTTCTGATAGACAAAGCGCGTGTCTACTTTGTTTTTCTTTAAGGCTCTAACCATGTCAGTGCCCCAGCTATCATCACCGACATTAGAAACCAATCCGCTCTTCAACCCCAACCGCGCAAAAGAAACAGCTGCGTTTGCCGCGTTGCCAACACCTTCAATCACTAGCGCATGATCAAAAGGAATCTTTGTAGCAAATGGAATACTTAAAACAGGCCCCTTTTCTGTTTCTTCAACCTGTCCATACTCGTCAATCAACTTAATGAATGCATCGGTTACAATGTCTCCGATTGATAAAACATCTAAATGGTGGCTATTGTTTGCCATAATTCTATACCTGCGCCTTTCCTGCACTATTAAATAAAGCTATTTTAGACTCAACGACTTTCTGTACTTCGTCTATCACCGTATCCATGAGCTTTATTACCGCATATTCTGTCTTATTTTCTTTCAAAACTCTCTCAAGTGTATTTCTATAAGCTTTACGCATATCACTGTTAATATTAATTTTTTGTACTCCAACTCTTATCGCTTCTTCAAAGTAGTGGCCGGGCGTTCCGCTTCCACCGTGAAGACTGATATTACAATCTATTGCTTGGCGAATGTTCCAAAGCAGCTCTATGTTTAATATTTTTGGTACTGGATAGCTGCCGTGCAGGTTCCCTACAGCGGCCGCAAAAGTGTCAACTCCGGTTGCATCCACGAAACTTTTTGCGCCTTCAGGAGTACTGAATGTCTTACTGATTTCTTCAAAGTCAAAAGCTTCAGTAAATACGTTGCTCCCGCCACCGAAATAGTGCGGCTCGCTTTCTACTAGCGCGCCGGTAAACCTAGCATGTTCAACGACCTTTTTAGTCGCTTCAATAATCTCCTGTTCGGTTGCTTCATGATTAGCTTGACTAACGTCTATATGTATAAATTCGTAGCCGGCTTCAATTCCGGCTATAGCGTCCTCGACACTTGGGCTATGGTCAAGATTAATATACATCTCCACACCCAGTGTTTCCTTGTAGTTATCAACCATGTCGCGTACATTATCCAAACCCAGAGCATCAACCTCGCCTTTGCTGACCTCTACCATAACCGGCGAGTTTTGAGCTTTAGCCGCTCTTGCCACGGCTATTAAGGTTTCTTGATTGTCCAAATTAAAAGCGCCGACAGCAAACTTCTCTGTCCGTGCGCGCTCCATCAAATTCCTAGCTAGAGTGCAGTTCTCCCTAATTTGTTGCAAAGACAATGACACTACTATTTGTACCCACCGATTAATTCACTCTATTGTAACTGGTTATGCTTCTTAAACGCAAACTAAATTAACCTACTAAGTTATGAGCTTGCAATATCAGATGCTTAGGTGTTAAGCCGTAGTGTTCTAGCAATTCTTGTGGCATTCCACTCTGTCCGAATACATCCTTAACACCCATTCGAATTATAGGAACAGGCAAATGTTCGCTCAATAACTCCGCGATCGCGCCGCCAAGCCCTCCAGCAACTTGTCCCTCTTCTATCGTTATAACCCTTTTGGTCTTTTTGACACTAGTTAGAATTGTTGCATTATCCAGCGGCTTGACTGACGGGCAGTGGATCACTTCGGCGTCAATACCATCGTGAAATAATTTTTCAGCAGCCAGCAGCGCAACAGACGTCATAGTACCGTTGGCGATAATTGTCAGATCCTGTCCTGGTGAAAACACATAGGCTCTGCCGATTTCAAACGGCGTATCAGCAGAGGTCATTACAGCTGAATTGTCCCGAGCTAAACGCAAATAACCCGGACGGCTGTCTTTGGCTAAAGCAAGCGTCGCCTTCTCTGCCTCGACGCTGTCACCGGGAACAAGTACCACCATATTTGGCAGAACGCGCATTAGCGCCACGTCTTCTAATACTTGGTGCGTGGCGCCATCCGGTCCTGTATATAACCCGGCATGAGAACCGACTATCTTCACCGGCTGATTGTTCAAACAAATAGTGGTTCTAATCTGTTCCCAGTTGCGGCCAGGGCTAAAGGCGGCGTAGCTTGACGTGAATGGTATCTTTCCCATTTTAGCCATGCCGCTGGCAACCGTTACCAGATTTTGCTCGGCAATACCGACTTCTACGAACCTGTCTGGAAAGGCTTCAGCGAACGGCCCTATTTGAGTCGATTCAGTCAAATCAGCACAAAGCGCGACAACTTGATCGTCTAATTCGGCGGCCTTAACCAATCCACGGCCGAATCCTTTGCGAATCGCTTCGCTTCCCCAATCTTTATGATCCAGTAAATGCAAATTACTCATTTTCGTTCCTTATCTTGCCGCGTAGTGTACGTAGTTCCCGCAAAGCGACCTTGGCTTGCTCGTCCTTAGGTGGAGCGCCAGCTACGTCGCCTAGTCCAACCGGCATACCGTGCCAGTGGTAATCATACTCCATAAAATCAACACCCTTGCCCGGGATTGTATGAGCAATGATAACTACCGGTTTTTCAACAATGGCACGCGCCATTGAACAGGTATCAATCACGGCTTCGATATCATTACCGTCTATATCTATCACATGCCAGCCAAA
>CAZTWI010000039.1:0-5400 GCA_964617685.1 uncultured Candidatus Saccharibacteria bacterium
GAGTCTTCGTCCGCTGCGAAAGAAAAAGAAATTCTTACTCTATAGCACGAATATTGTTCAACTCTCACCTTAATATGAGATACTATTAGTAGTAAAGATTTATTTAATTAAGGTGGTTATAGTTTGTTAGTATTTTTAGGCTTTATCTGTATACTGTTGCTCGTTATAGCTCACGAGGCTGGGCACTTTTTCGCTGCCCGCCGGTCAGGTGTTGAGGTGGAAGAATTTGGTGTTGGTTTTCCGCCAAAAGCCAAAACCTTAGGCCGCAAAAACGGCACGGAATACACCTTAAACTGGCTGCCGTTAGGCGGATTCGTCAAACTTAAAGGCGAACATGACTCTGATACGGAACCCGGTTCATTTGGAGCTGCCAGATTACGCGATAAAGTGAAAATTATGGTTGCCGGAGTACTGGCTAATTTTTTGGTTGCATACATTTTGTTTACGATAATCGCTATGATCGGTATGCCTCAGCTAGTAGACGATCAGTTTAATGTACCTGCAGATACTCATGTGACGAAACAACATGTTCTGGCTGGTTTTGTTGCTCCGGATTCACCTGCAGAGAAGGCTGGAATGCAGAATAATGACCAGTTAGTTTCAATCGCGCAAACAGGAGATTGCACGGACTGTCAAAGCTATACACTAACTAAATCAGACCAGCTTAGCGAGGCAACGAAGTCTTTGAGTGGAAGCGATGTGGTAATAGTAGTTAACCGAGACGGGGAACAAATCGAGCTAAACACTACTCTACTGGACGAGCAGACTGTGTCTGACAGCAGGCAAACAGACGAGCCAAAAGGCTATTTAGGAGTGGTTCCAACAGAATTTCAAACAAACAGAGCTACGTGGTCCGCGCCTATCGTAGGTGCTGGAATTACTATCCAGTTCACCGAGCTGACTTTCAAGGGTCTATGGAATATATTTGCAGGTTTACTCAGCGGAGATACGACAACCGCTAAAGAACAAGTGTCAGGAGTTGTTGGTGTGGGCTATATACTCTCTTATTCTAGCTTCCTTGGTCCGGTATTTATGCTGATGATTGTTGCAGTAATATCATTATCATTAGCGATTATGAATATTCTGCCGATTCCCGCACTTGATGGCGGAAGATTATTTGTGACACTATTCTATCGAGCTATAAATCGTCCTCTGACACCAGAGGTAGAAGAGCGCATACACGGGACTGGTTTTGCGTTGTTAATGGTATTATTCATTCTAATAACTATTGTCGATGTCCAAAAATTCGTCATATAAACAAAACCTAGAAATTATTCTACCCAAGTCTAATCCAGCCAAGGCTTTTACGTTAGTTTTTGGTGCGATTGTGCTTTTCTTCACTGCTCAATTGGCGGGGGTGCTTTTGGTATATTTAGCCTTAAACATAGCAGGGCTGAACTCAGATGAAATTCAAGCGATGCTTTCGGATAATACATATGTTCAATTTATAACTATCCTATGTATAGAAATTATTACGATTGCATTAATTGCTTATGTTTTAAGGTTGAGGGGTAAAACTCTGTGGTCGAGTGTCGGTTTGGGCTCAAAACCAAAATTAAACAGTTTAGGCTACGCTGCTGTAGCCTATGGACTTTATTTCTTAGTATTTCTTAGTATCGCAGTTTTTGTATCTTGGGCTATACCCGCGGTTGACATAAACCAGCCGCAGCAATTAGGATTTGATTCGCCAGAGGGTCTGGAGCTGATACCAGTCTATTTATCGCTTGTAGTATTGCCTGCTTTCGCAGAAGAAATCTTATTCAGAGGCTTCTTGTTTCAGAGGCTAAAGGCACTTATTAATATAAAATTAGCCGTAATTATAACTAGCTTTATATTTGCTGTAGCTCACTTAGAATTCTTAGCCGGCGGTCCTCTGAACTTTATTGCTGCAATAGACACTTTTATTTTTTCAATTTTTCTAATTGCTTTGCTCCTAAAAACAAAGTCTCTTTGGGCGTCAATATTATTGCATGCGATCAAAAACTCAGTAGCTTTTGTAGTCCTGTTCATAATACAATAAGACAGATATGAAGAGATCCAAGTTATTTATCAAGACGCAAAAAGACGCGCCAGCAGATGAAGTTGCTAAAAACGCCCAATTATTAATCAGGGCTGGGTTTGTCTACAAAGTTATGGCGGGGGTGTATGCTTATACACCGCTTGGAATCAGAGTAGTTGAAAAAATCAAACAAATTGTCCGTGAAGAAATGAATGAAATTGGCGGTGCTGAGCTTATTATGACTGCGCTGCAAAGACCTGATACTTGGCAGGAAACTAAGCGCTGGGACGACGATGTGGTTGATGTTTGGTTTAAAACTAAACTAAAAGACGGACAAGAAGTGGGCTTAGCTTGGTCCCACGAAGAAGCTATTATAGAGATGCTAAAATATCATATTGCCAGCTACAAGGATTTGCCGCAAATCGTCTATCAGTTTCAGACAAAATTTCGCAATGAACTAAGAAGCAAAAGCGGTATCATGCGCGGCCGCGAATTTGTCATGAAAGACATGTACTCAGCTTGTTTCGACGAAGAACAGCACGAGAAATTCTATCAGTCTTGCATTGACGCGTATATGAGAGTATTTAACCGATTAGGTATTGGCGAAGACACTTTTGTGACATTTGCTTCCGGTGGGGCATTTACTAAATTCAGCCACGAGTTTCAGACTATTTGCGATGCCGGAGAAGATACGGTTTATATGAATGAAGACCGGTCAGTTGTTTTAAATGAAGAAGTTGTAACGGATGAGACTTTAGCTGAAATGGGTGTCAAAAGAGAGGACCTAACACCAGTAGTTACAGCTGAAGTTGGCAATATCTTCAATTTTGGGACTCAAAAATCAGAAGAAATGGATTTTGCTTTTACGAATGGCGAAGGCCAAAAACAATATGTACACTTGGGGAGTTACGGTATAGGCGTGACCAGGGTTATGGGTGTCTTGGCTGAAAAACTCTCTGATAACAAAGGTTTAGCTTGGCCGGTTAATATTGCACCTTACCAAGTGTATCTGGCAACTATCGGTGATGTTGCAGAGCAAGCGGATAAACTCTACGAAGAGCTTACAAATGCGGGTATTGATGTTTTGTATGATGATCGTGACGAGCGGCCGGGTAATAAGTTTGCGGATGCTGACTTGATGGGAATCCCGATTCGCCTAGTTCTGAGCGAGAGAACGCTGGAGCAGAATAATGTAGAGTTCAAGCTTCGTAGCAGTGATGATGTTGAGCTGGTTAGTCTTATCGGCTGTATAGATAAAATTAAAGATATGATTACACAATAATTTACGTATTTTAAACACTAGAATAGAGTCCATCTATTTGCTATAGTGTCGCTATAACTCAGGCGCTCGGCAGATTATTTACAGAGTCAGAGTATTTAAAACGTAACTGATAGATCAAAAGGATTAAGCGAGAGGGTATTCATGAAAAAACTATTTAAGTTGACTGCTAAAGGTATAGATGAGCTTGAAGCTGAAATGGCTGCTCTAATTGCCGAACGCGGACCAATTGCCGAACGGATAAAGCTAGCTCGTGAGTTCGGTGATTTATCAGAGAATGCTGAATACAGTTCAGCTCGTCAGGAGCAAGGACGCTGTGAAGCCCGTATTGCTGAAATTGACCACATATTAAAGAACGTAGAAGTTATATCCAGTGCAAAAGGAAACAGTAAAGTCGGACTTGGAAACACAGTAGTGCTCAAAGGCACTGGTCCGGACAAGACATTCACAATAGTCGGTTCTGTAGAAGCCGATCCGCTTAGCGGTAAAATATCCGATGAATCGCCCATTGGCAAAGCGTTAATCGGCAAGAAACTTGGTGAAGATATAGAGATTGTTACGCCTTCTGCGACTACTGAATACAAAATTTCTGCTATCTCTTAGAAGAGCAGTAAAAGTCGTTAGGCTTTAGGTCCTAGTCGTTAGTAATAACAAAATAATCTATAACTCAGTCCCTAGAACCTAGAACCTAGAACCTGTATACTACTCAAATATGGCAACACTTAAAGATTTTAGAGACGAGCGACTACGCAAATTAGTCGAATTGAAAGAATTGGGTGTGAATCCATATCCGGCAAAATCTAACCGTACTCACAATCTAAGGCAGATTAGTGATGAATTTGATCAACTTGAGGGCAGAGAAGTTAGTGTGGTTGGCAGAATTATGTCTATTCGCAAATTCGGCAAACTAGCCTTCATCGTTATCCGGGATATGAGCGGTCAGGTACAACTATTTATTCGTGAGGGTGAAAGCAGTGCAGAAGCAGACAGAGTAAATAGCGAGCTAATAATGCCTAACGAAATAACTCTACTGGATACTGGAGATTTTGTAGAATGCCGCGGGCAAGTCATCAAAACGCAAACAGGTGAAATATCAGTATCCTGCCAGAAATTAAGATTACTTTCTAAGGCGCTTCGACCTATGCCGAACGCCCAAGAAGGCTTCACTGACAAAGAACAACGATTCAGAAGGCGCTATGTTGATATGAACGTTAATTTGGATGTACGCGATAGATTTGTCCGTCGCAGTAAATTCTGGCAAGCCACACGGGAATTCCTTGATACTAAAGGTTTTTTAGAAGTAAACATACCAGTGCTTGAACATACAACAGGGGGTGCGGATGCTAATCCATTCATCACGCACATGGATGCTTTGGATAACGATTTTTATTTACGTATAAGCCACGAACTACCTCTAAAGCGACTGATTGGTGCTGGATTTGAAAAAGTATACGACATTGGTCCGCGCTTCCGAAACGAGAACTATTCAGACGAACACCTTCCCGAACATGTAGCTATGGAGTGGTACTGGGCTTACGCTGATTGGGAGCAGGGAATGGAGCTAATGGAAGAGATGTTCAGAGAAGTGCTTTCAAAAACATTTGGGACTTTGCAGTTCAATTTAGATGGCAAGGAAGTCGACATGAACAAGGCTTGGGAACGCTGGGATTACGCATCAGTTATTAGAGATCATTATGGTCTTGAAGTTTTTGATTGCACAATTGAAGAGGTCAAAGAAAAGCTTAAAGAAAATGGACTTGAGGTTGAGAAAACCGAGAATATTGCAAGAGGCATTGATAAATTGTGGAAGAAAATTAGAGCAGAGGTCGTGGGGCCAATTTGGCTTATTAATACACCAGCCTTCATCTCGCCGCTATCTAAGGCGGATGATAATGATTCGCGTTTTGTGCAAAGATTCCAGGCTGTTATTGCCGGTAGTGAGCTGAGCAACGGTTTCTCAGAGTTAAACGATCCAACAGATCAATTAAGTCGATTTATGGAACAACAGATGATGCGAGAAGCTGGCGATGACGAAGCGATGATGCTGGACATTGATTATGTCGAAATGTTGGAATATGGAATGCCGCCTGCTTGCGGACTTGGTTTTTCTGAGCGAGTATTC
>CAZTWI010000039.1:5410-6319 GCA_964617685.1 uncultured Candidatus Saccharibacteria bacterium
GCGAAATTGACGAAGTTACGAAATCTATCTACCCAGATTTAAAACTTTAGTGAATGCCCTCGGGAGGTGAGCAGTCCGAGTGTCAAACTTGTTTTGCACCCGGCCTTGGCGAGAGAAGGAGGCGGCTCCTCTCATATATCTTTAATTAGAGTCTTTTCGAAGACCGGCGATTATCATTATCAGCCAGGTTGCGGTCAGGATTGCTGTTCCTACTAATAATATTGATCCCCATAACTGGATTCTATATCCTTCATTGAAATAATCATTAAAATATTTAACGCATGCAAAGGCATAAGTTCCAACCGACAAAATAGCAACAGCAAGCAGGGCGTGACGGCTCCTCAGTGTTGCAATTACCAAAATCGGCAAAGCGTAGAATATTGTGGTCGTGCTTGCCATGCCTCTCTCCCAATAGGTACTCAATCCAGCAAATAGTAGTAGTGTAAAAGTCAACAAATAAACAACTAGCGACTTAAAATTTAACGGTATTTTTTGAACGGCGATAAACCAAACAAAAGTGTTAATAATTAATAAAATACTTGCTATTGCCCAGCGCTCAATTATGGCTTCTCTGGTTATTAAATTGCCGCTGTCAAAAATGATAATTGATAACATATAGAGGGCAATAAAAAAGTAAATTGTTCTGGTCGCACGGGTAATTGATAGCGGAAGGTTTTCAGTAGGTTTTTTTGAAGCCATATTCATCTACAAGCTTATAGTATCAACGCTTCTGATACAATGATGCTTATGCCAAAAGTTGAGCAAAATAGAGTTTTAAAGACCATAGGGATAGTGCTGTTTGCATTGCTTTTAGTGGTGCTAGGGCTTAAATTAGACAGCTATCAGAAAGAGTTGGAGATTGCTAACAATAACGGTTCTCAAGTCAGCGAATTATTATATGGAGAGAAT
>CAZTWI010000040.1:0-6204 GCA_964617685.1 uncultured Candidatus Saccharibacteria bacterium
AGGAGTAGCCGCAGGATTAATTGGGTCAGATGAATTATCGACAGGATAAATCATATTTGATTTCTTAATCACTGTTTGGTAGCGAAGTTTGCTTACAATCCTCAAACTTAGTAATCCCAACCCAATAATTCCTGTAGCGATCACAATAACTGTTACAATCTTCTTCCAATCTATTTTATTCACAATCTCACTAATACTATTTACAGGGTCTTCGTTAATTACTTCTTCTCCCGTATCTACAAGTTCTTGCTCATTAACAACGTTTGCAGGTTCATCTGATCCCGGATTAGCACCAGGATCCGCGACCGCTGCATTACTTTCTTGATTTGCCGGCCTTGTCTGTGTATTCCCAGTATTAGAATTATTTGACGCGTTGGCATTATTTGATCCAGAAGAGTTGGAGCTGCCGCTATTATTGCTGGAATTCTCAACCGGAACTACACAGTTTGGCGGTGTGCCCGTTTGGCCGGAAGGACAAGTCGGAGCCGGGGCTGCAACAACGGTAATTGATCTATTTGTTCCGTTAGCAGACATTGCGTTTTCAGCTGGATTATCAACGGCATCAACTGATGAAAAATTAATCTGGCCTGTACCACTTGTGCTCGACGCTTGTAACACTGCTTTTCCAATATAAAGCTTGCCCTGTGACCCGGATCCAAGGTAACTAGCCGCTACCTCGAACGAGGTTGACCCAGCCGAGCCGCCTGCAACTACTCCTGTATAACCGTTAAAAACTGTTCCGGAAGTGTTGAAGGATTTAAACGTAAATTTTGTCAAGTTAGCAGTAAATGAGACCGCACCCAGATTAGCACCAGATGCAGTGACAAAAAAGCTAACTTCTAAATCAGCTCCTGCTGTAACCGAACCACTGCTTTCAGAGGTAACCACAGCTGCTCCAGCGGCCAAACTATTTCCAGATAAAAATACACTAACAACAGTCACTGTTGCCACAAACAGTGATGATAAAGCTCCTATCCTCTTAAATTTCATGGTCCTCATACCTTATATAACATTAAGCTTAACAATAATATTACATAAAAAAAATGTTGTTTGAGTTTATTTATTTAATTTTATCCAAACATCGCGCAGCAGTTTAGCGTCATCAAGCGCGTGATGCTGGCGGTATTTTTTCATATCAATGCCAAGTTTACGGTAAAAAGACCTGGCTCCCGCTGAATCAAGCTGAAATTTAACAGGATTAACACCAATTGCAAACAAAATGCTGGCTAGGTCTATTGTCATCCACCTAAACGGCAATTTGCCGGCACCAAGTATCTTTGTCAGATATATGACGTCATAGTTATCGACAAATCCAACTGCAAACGGCAAAGTATCACCTAAGAACTCTCGAATTTTAATTTCAGCAACCTCCCTGCTGACTTTCGGCTCTTTCAAGCTGGGAAGTATATGCTTGGCCACCCATTCGCTTGATTCACCGTTGTACTCCAACTCCAGGTATAGTTCTTCACCACTTAGTTTGACTATACCAACCGACAATATTTCACCCTTATACGGATCAAGATCACTGAATTCAGTATCAATAAAAATAATATTCCGCTTCTCATAAGGCTCTAGCATAGAACTAGTATGCATTATTTTGTCATCTGTTACTAGTTTAGAAGGTTCTGTCTCTTGGCGTGAAAAAGCTCCCCTTGCCGATTTTTGGCCAGGAGAAGCTTATAACAAATTTTTGTATCGTCCCTTATACGTTGATTTGTTTTTGATTCGGATTTTGATTTTGGTTTAAACGTTGAGCGGTCAGTCAGATAGCTCGGTTTTGAAACCTAAGGAAACATTACCATAATGATTACGCTAATGCTACTAGTTATCCACAGGGTAGTAAGCTTATGCAAGCTACTACCCTGGAGGTAATCTCTTAACCACCCTTGTCTTAAAAAATTACTTTTATCGGTTTAGCGTAAACTTGCGGTGAGCAACCGTACCAGCAGCAGCTACAACAGCTAGGATTACAGCTAGTACGCTGCCTGCACCAGTGTCAGGAAGTGTAGTTGGAGGAGTGACTGGAGGAGTAGTTGTACCGAGTACTGCTTTACCTTGGCAAGTGACTTCTTTTACAACCATGTTTTTGCCAGATCCAACGTTGAATCTTACAGTTGCTTTAGCTTGTACATTCTTTGCATTTGCATCGTATGTATATGTGCTGACTACTTTGCCGTCAGTCACAGCATTTGTCGTAACTGTGTTCTTTGCTGATCCGTCAGCGTAGTAAACAATTGTCGCATCTTTAAAGGTTGCGCCGTTTGAAGCGTTAGGAACAAAGCTAACTGTTGCCTTACGATCTACGAATGAGAAGCTAAACTCATCACATGAATATTCTGGAGTCTCTGGCTTTGGCTTTTCTTCAACTTTGAAAGTCGTTTCACATTTACCGTCAGCTACGCCTTTATCAGTATTTATTACTGCTTTAACAGTATAGGTACCTGGGGTAGTTTGTTCTACTTCGTAAGCCTGAGAAAGAGCGTTTGTGTTGAAAGTCTTGGTGTCTACAACCGCACCGCTTGCATTCTTTGTTGTAAATACGTAGCTGGTAACTGTAGCATTCTGAACTTCCGCGTTAGCAGTAATTTCGTAACGTGTTCGAGTCAGTCTCTTAACATCTGCAATTACACACTTTTTCTTAACAACAGGAACTTCTTTTTTCTTAATTACAACTTTTGCGTATACCCATGCGCGATATTCAAAACATGCAGGGAATTTTCCGTTTTGTCCAGCATAACCAATTGGAGTTCCGCCAGGAGTAAATACATCATCACTAAGCGTAACGTAATCTTGAACTGCTGTTTTGATAACTGCAGATCCAGAAACGAAATCGAAATCTACTTCTTGGCCGTTACATGTAATAGTCGCATCATCAAACACACTTGCAGCGTTAGTTGCAGAGATCTCGCCGTCAACGGTTTTACCACCGTCAGTTAGAGATAGTCTGGTACCTTGAGCAACCACAGGGCCGTCAAAGTTTTCGCCGTTAGCGTTGTTGTTTGAACTGTTGTGGATGTACACCTGGATAGAAACTTCCTGGCCGTCCACACACGCGTCATTAACTAAGTTTGTAAATGGATCCTCTGTACCGGTTTTGCGAACACGGACAAAATCAGCTTCGTTACCTACGCCGCCAACAACATCCGTTAGTTTGTTGAATTCTGGAATTGTGTCAGAAGGAGCACTTGAAGTAAGCGTAGTAGTAGCGAACAAGACACCAAGCGTAACAAAAGCGCTTGCTAGGATCAGATTCTTGAATTTAGTCATTTTATTGAATTTCATAATATTTCCTTTCATGATTCCTTATTTAATATCCTTTAGGAGGAGGCGCGGTCGTTGGAGTTGAAGGCGGATCCTTAGGTTTAATAGTCGTTGTTGTACTCGTAGTTGTGGTTGGTTTTACGGTTGTAGTAGTCGTACTTGTTGTGGTCGTCGGCTTCACTGTAGTTGTAGTAGTTGTCGGCTTCACTGTGGTAGTGGTCGGCTTCACTGTAGTTGTAGGAGCGCCAGTTGTAGTAGTTACGGCTGGAGTAGTTGTACCTGGAGTTGGTACTGTAGTTCTTGGAGTCGTCGTGGGTGTAGGTTGCTCAGGTTCACCAGGACCGCCGGGGCCAGGGCCCTCGCCTTCACACTCTGGAGTTGGTCTTTCACCATTACACTCTCCACCTTCGCCAGGATTGCCAGTGTTACCTTGGTTGCCATTATTTCCTGTGCCTTCGCCAGGATTGCCAGCAGTGTTACCTTCTTGATTTCCATTGTTTCCCGCGCCAGCTTCCTCGCCATTGTTGTTGCCTTCAGCAGGAATAGTGAATACTGGTTCCTCTACGGTTGGTTCTACAGGAACTGGGTTGCCGTTCTCGTCAACTTCTGGATTTACAACGGTTGTTTCCGGAGCTGTATCTGGAGTAGCCTCGGCAGCTTGATCGCCAATATTTCTGATTAAGACAAATTCGCCGTTTCGTTCTTCGTCTAATACGATACCGCCGGTAGGCGCGCCGTTAGCGTTTCTAATAAACAGCATTTTGATAGGCTTCTGCACATCTGCGTCTTCATCAATACTTACGTTGATTAGTCTGCCGTTTTCGTCATATTCGTTAGTGAATCTAACCACGCTAGTTGCAATAACATCATCAACTTCACCGCTAGTAAGCAGTGCTTCTGCAACACTTGCACATAATGATTTTTGTGCTTCAGGGTCTGAAAGAGCAGTATCAAAAGTTCTGTTTGCTTCCGTCGCAAAGTTACTTACCTGGTAAGAAGCATCGTTTTGCCCCATCAAAGTCCTCATATAAGAAAGTCCTAGAGTATTCTGAGCGTTTTCTGTAACCGCTTCTTGAATAACTGCTTCGTTATCAACTCTCTCCGCAAGAATAGCTTCGTTTGGCGCAAATGGACCAGGAACACCAAATGCTTCACGGTAATCACCTAAAGCAACGGCTGGAGCATCACATAGTTCAGCAACACTGTTACCGCCAGCATTCAGGTCTGGTGCTGAATCGCTATCACTTGAACAGCTAGCGACTAAAGCGCTGCCGGCAAGTACTATTGCAGCAAATCTACGACCGAATAATCGGCTTTCTACTGGATTTCCTGCGTTTAACATAGGATCGTTATTCATACTTTTCTTCATCTCCCTTCCCACCGTTTAACTAGTGAGAAAAATTATTATTCCTTAGCATTATATAGCATTTTATATAATTTGTCAATACTTTTTGCAAGTTTATTGCTATTTTTAATACTTTATTATGCTAGTGCTTATTCTACGGTGTCAGGAAGAATAGATTTGATAATTATTCTTTCTATATCTGTAGAGTTTGTGTCAATTTTGGCTAATTTAGCAGTAGAACTACCTAATAAATACGCAGCTCTGTCCTGTTTTAGTTGAGCCTGTTCTGCATATGAACTGTTAATACTTGCAATTGTTAGGCTGTCTAATCCCTTAATTAGTCCGTACGGCAACCGGTCATGTGACGCTGACATTACTTGGTTGACCCAAAGTAAGTCTTCTTGCTTTTGAGCTAGTTGAGCAAAGTCTTGCTCCCATTCAAAAGTATTTGTTTCCACATCGTACCCGTCCATGAAGTCAGATACGATTACAGATGCTTCATTGTCTTGATCTATGGTTGCATTAACTGATGAAAGCAGATCCGTTAGTGTACTGGAAGGCTTGTCAGCTGATCTCTTTTGCAGTTCCTCAAGATACCCGAATGTCGCATAAGCATCTTCTGGAGCTCCTTCAAATACAACACCGTCTTGAGATTGCGCAGCAGTGTGATATACCCTAAGTTCCGCATCGCCGATAGCTTCACCGACCACTGCAGTTACTGCCAAAACAAAATTCCCAATATACTCAAACGACATTTTGCCCTCAAGTAGTTCGGTGCGTCGTGGGGCGTCAAGCACAACATGTAGTCTGGATGGTGCTCCCAATGATAGAGTCTTTTTTGCCTGAGGCCTATCACTAGCGTAAGTTGCACGATAATCAATACTGCTCGGAGCATCAACACCCGGCTGAAAGTGTCCTATGGCGTCTACTTCCGGACTGCCGGTTCCATGCAATAGAGACATGGCAAGTCCATCTGGAGACGCCATATCACCAAGAATTCGCTCAGAGGCAATTAATCCACGCAAATCATCAAGGAGTTCAACTCCTGATCTGTTGAAATTATTTGCTTCTATTGAAGAACTTGCGCTTTGATTTTGTCTGAACATCACTATCTCCTATGTTCGTCTTACTGCCGAGTAAAGATCCCACTATCGCCTGGTCTGCTTTTGAATTATCGCCTAACGACGCATAAGATCTCTTAGCCATAAAGTTAGCTAATTCTTCATCTTTACTGATTCTAACGTTCGTCATATCGCGCATTTTTATCACTTCGTTCATAGCAATTCCAGCCACAATACGACGCGCTAAAACTGCCTTTTGAAGTTTTGTTAGCTCAGACATACCTAGAGTATTTGCAAATTCTAACGAGCTTCGGCTGCTTAGCGTTGCTATTGAACCTAGTGCTAAGCCCGCAACACGAGCAAGGCTCTCTTCATTTACTGGAGTAGCTAATCTTTCATTAGGAGTAACAAGTCTATGGGCACGAACAGCATGAGTCCAGCCGTCACTTGTTCTTTTGTCTGTAAGATCAACAGGTTGCAGTAGTCCGCTTTCTGTCATAGCTACTAGAACATTAGTCATATACTGGCCGGCTTGAT
>CAZTWI010000041.1:0-6041 GCA_964617685.1 uncultured Candidatus Saccharibacteria bacterium
TACTGACCCGCAGTTTAGCTGTTTCTGGTGTGTTGCGTAGGATATCAAGCACATCAAATCCTGAAACTTTAGGCATCATGACATCTAATAATGTCAGATCTGGGTGGAACGAGAGTGCCGCTGCTAGGGCTTCCTCACCGTTGGCGACTCTTTTTACTAAGAAACCTTCAGCCTCGAGACGAGTTGCATACACTGCGGCCATATTGTCGTCGTCTTCGACAAGTAGAACCTTTTTTTGTTTTGCGTTTTGATCCATGATAGTGCTTATGCTACCACGTAACCACACTTTTTGCAATTAATAAATTGTGGAGGAGTCCTTATAATCACACTTGAGATTAGTACGAGTATTTTTCTGCGAAATGCAAACGAGCCGTATACTCATACGGTGAAGTGCGGATTGAAAAGAAAAAGACTTGTAATAATCCAAGAAGCTAGCAGGCATCTAGCTCTGCTAAATGGCAGGTTAGCTGTTGTGATTTATAAGGGACTTTATGAATCCGACAAACATCGGCTGGGGTTTATTCGGTCGTGAATTAAATTCCGGGTGCGACTGCGCACTTAAGAAAAACGGATGATCGATTGCTTCTATCATTTCTACTAAATTGCCGTCAGGCGACGTACCAGCTACACGTATGCCCCACGATTCATATTTATCCCGATAGGCATTATTACACTCGTAACGGTGGCGGTGGCGTTCGTAGGTGCTTTTGGTCGAATAGACAGTTGAAGCAAGTGATCCCGGGGTAATAATACATTCATAGTTACCTAGCCGCATGGTTCCGCCCATGTCTTTGATATATTTCTGATCTTCCATAATATGTATAACTGGGTCGGGAGTGCTTGGATCGAGTTCTATAGTGTTGGCTTTGGTCAAACCCGCGTTACGAGCAGCGGCCACAACCGCCATTTGTAAGCCCAGACATAAGCCAATATACGGTAGTTTGTGTTTGAGCGCATATTGAGCTGCCGCGATCTTGCCCTCTAAACCGCGCAAGCCAAATCCTCCTGGCACAACAATGCCGTCAACACCGGAAAGTTTTTCAGCAACATTTTTCTCTGTAATCTGTTCGGCGTCGATCCAAGAGATATCGACTTGGTGATTCTGGCTCCAGGCAGCACTTGCAAGCGCCTCAAAGACAGACATATAGGTGTCTTGGTTATTTAGGTATTTTGCGACTACGCCGACTTTTACCCGAGGAGCATCTTTGTCTATTGCGCGCTTAACCAAGGCCTGCCAGTCTTTCAAATTTGCACCTGGACTACCTAAGCCTAATCTTTTCGTTAGAACTTTGCCAATTCCTCTGTTCTCGATGGTAAGCGGCACTTCGTAAATCGTGCTGGCGTTTGGAAGTAAAATAATTGAATCTTCTGCAACACCGCTGAATAAACTAAGTTTTTTGATAACTTCTATCTGGGCCTCGTGTTCACTCCGTGCAACCAAGACATCAGGTACGATTCCAAGCCCTCTTAATTCCCTAACAGCGTTCTGGGCCGGCTTTGTCTTTAATTCTTTGCTGGCACCAAGATACGGTAGATAGACAACATGTACAAAGGCGCTGTTTTCACGGCCAACTTGCACACTAAGCTCACGAATTGCTTCAATGAAGCTCAAGCCTTCATAGTCGCCGACTGTCCCCCCGATTTCTACAATATGAACATCGAACCCTTCGGCGGTTGATTTGATGCCTTCAATAATTGCATTGGTAACATGCGGAATAATCTGGACTGTCTTGCCCAAGTATTTGCCGGCTCTTTCGTCATCTATCACCTGCCGGAGCACGCGGCCGCTAATCAGCGAGCTGGACTTCTTGAGTTCAATATCCATGAAACGTTCATAGTGACCAAGATCCAAATCAGTTTCCGCGCCGTCAACTGTCACAAAACACTCGCCATGTTCGCCAGGATTGAGCGTACCGGCATCGACGTTCAGATACGGATCGCACTTCTGAATATTTACCTTTAGGCCCCGGCTTTTTAGAATATTGCCGACACTTGCAGCGGTTATGCCTTTACCGACTCCAGATAACACCCCTCCGGTGACAAATACATACTTAACTTGTCCAACTTTCGACACTGCGATAAACCTCTATTTAGCTTTCATGATAACCTAACACTCACCTTGCGCGCAAGCTATCGACAAGTAAATCTCAAATTCTAAGCACGAAATTCAAAACAAATTCAAAATCATAAATAACAAACAGCTCATTCCTGTTTCCTGGTTTATGATTTAGAATTTAGTGCTTGTTTGTTATTCGGTGCTTGTTATTTGATATTTATTGATTCAAAGAATCAATTGCTGCGTCCATCTGCGGGTCGCGTTCGGCTTCTCTGTCTTCCTGAGTAAGCTGCACCTCTGTATCTGGAGAAATTCCTTCTTTGTCGATATTCTTGCCGTTAGGCGTGAACCATCGGGCGATAGTGACTTTCAAGGATCCGCCAGCGGAGAGTGGTATTACGCGCTGCACACTCCCCTTGCCGAATGATTTGGTGCCAATGAGCGTAGCGGCTTCGTGATCATGAAGAGCACCGGCAACAATTTCGCTTGCACTAGCACTTCCGCCGTTAATGAGAATGACCGTTGGCACTCCTTCCAGTATTGGCTGGGTTGTTGTTTTGAAGGTTTGCACGACTTGGCCGTTGCGCTTTTCTTCCAATACGGTGGAGGCTTTTGGTAACCATACAGCAGATACACCGACTGCCGCATCAAGCAAGCCTCCTGGATTACCGCGTAAGTCTAGAATGATACTCGTTGCGCCCTGGTTTTTAAGTTCTTGGGCTGCTTTTCTGGTCAATGCTACTGTGTCGTCTCCAAATCTGCTTATTGTTATAACACCCGTTTTGCCGGACATTTCCCATTCGACGCTTTCGATTGTGATTGTGTCGCGAACAATTGTGATTTCTTTTTCTTCCCCACCGCGAATAATATGAAGGGTTACGGACTCGCCTTTTGGACCACGAATACGCTTAACAGCCTCTGAAATACTGATATCTGTTGCATCCTCGCCGTCAATCTTGGTGATAATATCTTGAGCCTGCAGGCCGGCCTTTTCTGCCGGTGCGCCTTTAATTGGAGATACTATGATGACGAAGCTGCCTTCTTTTCCAAGTTCCGCCCCAATGCCTTCGAACGTACCGTTCAGACTCTCGTTAAATTCCTTGGTTTCTTGTCTGGTGAAAAATTCCGTATATGGATCCCCGGCAGCGTCGGCCAAACCCGATTTCTGTCCGTTCAAAAAATCTTCATCTGATATCGTGCCGTCATAATTATCAATAATTTTCTGGTAAAGCTCGTCTATGCCGGCACGCGGAGCCTGCCTGCTATCGGTCGAAATAGGAATGATGCTGTTTGAACGGAAATGAAGCTTGCCCGCGCCAAATAACCAGCCGCTGGAAAATATGCTTGCCGCAACGAATATTCCAGCTAATGTATAGAGTCCAACCCTATTTTGCTTTTTTGGCTGTTTTTTAACGCTCCCCCCGCTCAGATTCTGATCCTCCACTGCATTTCCCTCTCCTACAATAAATGTATGATATTTTCTAAAATTTTAGACTTCTCTAGCACCAACCCCATATTTGCCCGCTAGGTGTAATCATATGCGGATACCAAGTCTCCCAGCCATTACCATGATTTATAACAACGACATACCCTAAGCCCGCGCTACAACCCTTAAAGGTAACTATACCGCTATCGGCTGCAACGATATCACTGCCCGCACTGGCTCCTATGTCCAGCCCGCTGTGCCAAACATAATAGCTTGAGCCCCGAGGAGAACATCCGACATAATCACTGCAATGTATTGAACCATAATTGGTTGTTATTCGATAACTGCTTGGTGTCGGCCATAAATATCCGTTTATTAGGGTCGTTCCGCTAGAAAGCGGGTTTACTGTTGCGCCATTATGTCTCACCATGAAGTGAATATGCGGTCCGGTTGACGCGCCTGTACTGCCTACTTCACCGACTTTCTGCCCCCGGCTAATCGGACCAAGATTAGCTCCGCCGCCAGCAGACAGGAGTGCAGCCAATTGTTTTTCCGCTTCATCAAGCGCTTCGTGTTGAGCCTGAACTATTGCCCTGTATTTTGCTTCTTCCCCCTGTGTTTTGTCTAGAATATCCTGTTGTTCCGCCCTTTTAGCGTCTACTATAGCTCTCTGCTGTTGTTGTTTTTTTAACAACTCCTCCTGTTCGACTTTTTGCGCCTCAATTTGTTGCTTTAACGATATCACCTTGTCTGTCGACTGCTTGACTGCTGACTGTAATTGACCTAGGTATTCCTGCTCATTCACAAAAGCCGTAAAGCTATCTGTGGCCATCAATAACTCAAAGGTAGAGGCGCCGCTTCTTTCATAAATAGCCTGTAATGTTGATTTAAGCAATCCTTTCTGTCTTTCGAGCTCTATTTCTGCTTCTTTAAGCTTAGCGGTAAGTTCATCAAGCTTTACTTCTGTCAATTTGATTTCGCCGTTAGCAACCGCTATTTCCGCCTGCAGCTGATCAACCTTGCCCTGAAGGGTTTCGGCTTGCTCGCTAAGGGCGTGGACCTTCTCATTGTTAGCTTGAATTTCAGCTTGAAGCCTCTGAGATTGTTGCCGCAACTCGTCTATTGTAGCTGCATCCGCCTGAGAATTAGCTGGAGAGAATTGAGAAAACATGAACCCAAAGACACTAATAGCTATGAGTGCGAGTATTATAATATTTTTTATTGAAATGTTTTTGTTTGCGAACGTCATACATGACTATTATACCCCATAAGCCTAGCCTTCCGCTACAGGGTCGTTAGTCTTTAGGTTCTAGTCGTTAGAAGCAACATTGAATGCTCTCAATTTAAGACAAATTACTTATCTCCTTTGAGTGTTGCGAGTATACGAAATATAAAATTCATATGAAGATTTTGGCAACTTACAGGGTGAGATAGAATTGTTGTTTTTCCGAGCACAATTAGTGAAGTCGTATGCAATGATACGACGAGCTAATTTGTCGCAGGAAAACGGCAATTATAGCCATCCTGAAGTTGTCAAAATTACCAGTGTTTGAGCTTAAGGTGCCGCTCCATAGCCAGCATGCTGGAAATAACACCGATTAGCACTCCTAATAGCACTGAACCCATAAACATCGCAAAAATTATTGAGGGATTAGTGAAAAATGCATAAGTCTCAGAAAACTCAGGTGCATCAGCTACTTTTGGACCCAGGGAGAAAATCAATGCGTAGACAGCACCAGTAGCTACAATACCGGCAAAAACTCCATAAAGCGACGCTTCAACCAAAAACGGTCCGCGTATGTAGCTTGGTGTCGCACCGATCAATTTCATAATGGAGATTTCGTCGCGGCGGGTATAGATAGCCATTCTAATCGTGTTAAAGATAATCATGATGGACACAGCCGCTAAGCTTCCAGCAGCGATAATACTTCCAATGGTTATAAATCTCTCTGTAGCGGCCGCCCTTTCAATGGCTTTTTCCGCGTCTGTTTGTTTACCCGTGTCTGTTTTGCCTAAAGCAACACGCTCTACTATTGCACTGAACTCTTCGGCTTCAGCAACAGCAGCTAATTGATCGGCTTTTGACAGATCGTTAAGAGCGATTTCGTATGAAGGCGCCAGAAAGTCCCCTTCAAAAAGCGCTGAAGCCTGCAACACATCAGCTCCGATGCTAGGATCAGCAGTCAATCGTCTCTGAGCCTCGCTTGGCGATACATAGGTAATTGTTTCTACAAATTCCAGTTTCTTAATGGCATCTACAAGACCAGAACTGGTTTCTGTTGTAACGCCTTCGTGCAGAAAAATCGAAGTTTTTAACTCTCTAGACAACACGTCGATCGCATTAGAAGTGGTTACATTTATGACGACACCAATAGAGATAATGGTTAGCGCTACCAACATCACAGCTGTTGCGGCGATAGTCAACCAGAGATTGCGGAATAGATTAATAAATCCGGATTTCAGAATTCTGAAAAATGAATAGATATGATAGTTGTTCATCATGACTTCTAGGTAACGCTCCTGGAATACCCTGCTCTAGCCTTATCGCTCACCACTTTG
>CAZTWI010000042.1:0-5810 GCA_964617685.1 uncultured Candidatus Saccharibacteria bacterium
CTGCAACAGCTAGCCCGACCACCCCGACTGGACTCTACACAGTTACGGCCAACTTTGTTGCAACTGCAACATTCTAAAGGGTAAAATTTAAACGATTAAAGAACTATAAATTGAAACGAATTAACTAAGTAAAGTTTTAGTAAATTTGTTTTAGTTGATTGCAAATAAACTTATGAACTACACACGCAACATTATTTCAACTTTTCAGAAGAGATTAATGCTCGCGTGTGTAGTTTTTGTTTTAATACTTTCCTATTTTGCCGGTTCTGCACAGGCTGCTGATCTAGTAAATAGATCAATTAGGCTTAGTAGCAGCTTTCCTTCGGAAGTAGTGACTCATAGATTCACCCTCACCTCAGTTACTTCGTCCAATATAGGGTCAATACAGTTCCAGTACTGTTCTAACAGCCCGCTTTTTATCGATCCTTGCGTAGCACCAGCAGGACTAAATGTTGCGACTGCAGGTATATTTTCTCAGGCTGGATTAACGGGTTTCTCCGTCAGTGGAGCTTCTAACGCAAATAGCCTAATTATAACCAAGGCGCCAGTTGCTGAAGTCCCGGTAGCTTCCACTTTTGTTTTCAACAATATTACCAACCCTTCGACGTCAAATCAGATAGTCTTTGTGCGTATAAGTACTTTTGACAACATCAATGCCACCGGAGCTACAGTAGACACGGGGGCAGTCGTGTTCGTTGTTGATGATCGATTTGATGTCAGTGCGTACGTACCGCCTTATTTGACATTTTGTGTAGGAGTAACAGTTAATTTGTACTGTGCAAGCGCTACTGGATTTTTGGCCGATTTTGGTGAATTTAGAACTAATTCAACCTCTGTAACTACAACCCAAATGGCAGCAGCAACTAATGACCCTAATGGTTATAATATATTTGTAAATGGCCAAACCATGACTTCCGGGTCAAATGTGATTTCAAGACTAACAACTCAGACGCCTAGCCAGCCGGGTGTTTCTCAATTCGGTATAAACTTACGCTCGAATAGCAATCCTTCTCTCGGTGCAAATCCTGATGCAGGCCCGGTTGCGTCTGGAACGCCTGATTCAAATTATAATACGCCGAATCAATTTAGGTTTGCTAGTGGTGACAGAGTTGCAGGAGCCAATGGTTCGACCGGCTTCAATAGGTATACGGTAAGCTATATAGTCAATGTGCCCACTGATCAAAAACCTGGTGTTTATGCTGCAACTTTGATCTACACTTCAATAGCCTCCTTCTAATTTTAAATATTACAACAAAAACGCTTATTGCTATTTTTTGGAAATTATTTTAAGCTTAATCTTAAGAATTATAAAGGGGAGAAAAACAAAATAATGACTAATTTATTGAGACGCAGTGCGGCTTTGGCAATTGCGATAACGCTGCTCATGGTTACGGCGATGATTATTCGTCCAGTAGTAGCTCAAGAAAATGCAACAAGCGGGAGCGGTTTGAGAGTATCGCCAACGCGCTCAGAGCTTTCAATCGTTCCTGGGGATAGCAGGCAAATTGTGCAAACAGTAAAGAATGTGACACAAAGTCCTGTTACCGTTCAGCCGGCGCTTAATGATTTTGAATCAGACGGCGTAACAGGCCAACCAAAACTAATTAGTGATCCAAATGAAGTGAGCGCCTATTCATTAAGAGGTTTTATCTCCGTACCAGAAGAGTTTGATTTACAGCCTGATGAAGAAAAGGAAGTTACCATTGATGTTACAGTACCAAGCGACTCATCTCCAGGCGCCTACTTTGGCAGTGTTTTATATAGAGCGGCACCGCAAGGATCCAGCGGCGACGGACAAGTTGCGTTGGTTGCAAGTGTTGGTTCGCTTATATTGCTGGAGGTTCCCGGTGATATAACAGAAAAAATACAGATTAACGACATCAGCGCGTATCTGAACGAGAGTCCTGGATCACTGTTTACTAAAAAACCAGATCAGATTGGCGTAGAGATAGAAAACCTGGGCAACAGCTTCTCTCAGCCGTTTGGCAAGGTTGCTGTCAAAGACTGGCGTGGAAACGAAATTTTCCTATACGAACTTAACGATACTCAACCTCGCGGAAACATATTGCCCAGTTCAACTCGATTGTTTTTAGATGATTTCGTTAACGTAGAAGTAAAAACTGTAAACGACCAAGAAGAAATAACTAAGACGAGCCCGATCTCATGGCCAGGCAGATACACCATTACCGGCAACATTTCTCATGGTACAACAGGAGAAATCTACACAGTTTCGTCAACATTCTGGTACATTCCTCTCTGGTTGATAATCACCCTAGCAGTTTTGGTAGTGCTAACGGTGCTTGGTGCGGTATATCTATACCGAAAGTATGTTACCAAGTCTACACGCAAAAAATAATCTAGAAATCGACCTCCAAAAACCGCTTGCGGTTAGTAGATCATCAGTGTAAAATAAAAGCGTATAGTAAAAACTAACAAAAAGACTCGAAAAATGAAAAAATTCGTAACCCGCTCTTGGCAGGATATGAAGAAGACAATAGTAATTGTCGCCTTTGTAGCCGCAGCCTTGTTCCTAGTGTTAGGAGCAGATGGAGCAAGTGCACAATCAGATCCGGTACAATCCGGATCTGTTGGTTTGACGGGTAGAATAAGTGCTCCGCCGCCTGCCCAAGGCGCACAAATTAGCTTTCCGACCAACGGCCAGATTTTTGATACTGTGCCGATTGTAGTTACCGGTATATGTCCGAACGGATTGCTTGTAAAAATATTCAAGAATAACGTCTTTGCCGGCTCTGTTCAGTGCGTAGACGGAAATTTCAGCCTGCAGACCGATTTGTTTGTAGGTACGAACGAACTGGTTGCCCGCGTGTATGACGATCTTGATCAGCCTGGACCTGATTCTAATGTCGTAACAGTCACCTTTAACAGTTCGGCCTTAAATACGCCGACTCGAGTGTCATTGACTAGCAACTATGCTAAGCGCGGAGCCAACCCGGGAGAAACATTAACTTGGCCGATCAGCCTTAGCGGCGGTACCGGACCGTATGCGTTTAGTGTCGATTGGGGCGACAACAAAGAGCCGGATCTGTTTAGTGTGCCGTTTCCTGGAACAGTCGATCTGTCGCATATTTACGATGCGCCGGGTATATACAATATTATTATCAAAGTCGTGGACACAAACGGAACTGCCGCCTTCCTGCAACTGGTTGGTGTAGCAAACGGCCCGCTGTCCCAGTCTACAGATAACGGAATAGCAGCTGACGCAGGTACTTTCACCAAAACAACCACTAAGGTTGTCTGGTGGCCGGCAGCCTTTATCGTTCCATTTGCAATTTCAACCTTTTGGCTAGGCAAAAAGTACATGGTTAAGGTTATGAAGAAGCGGATTGAAGCTGGCGAGCACCCCTTCGCCGACTTTTAACCTATGAGAGAAGGTGACTCCTTCTCTCATCGTGCAGGGTTTTGAAGCTCCAAAACTCTGACTGCTCACATCCCGGAAACTGAATTTGCTTACCGCGGAGTAAACCAGGGCGGACGCAAATAATTATTAGGAATTTTAGCATACAAATACTGAAACAAGCTCAAGTGTGAGTTTCTCAGGAGTTATCCTGGCGCTAGGACTGTAAACTGTTTACTGTTTACTGTAAACTGTTATTGATGAAGAAGGTTTTTGTTGGTTTATCCGGTGGTGTCGACAGCTCTGTTTCCGCTGCTTTGCTGGTGGAGCAAGGCTATGACGTTACCGGCGTATATATGAAGAACTGGTCAAAAGACCTGCCGGGTTTTCCGTGTCCCTGGAAAGAGGACTACCAGGACGCCAAGCGTGTAGCTGTTAAATTAGGTATTCCATTCGAGATGTTCGATTTTGAAACAGAGTATTTCGACAAGGTTGTTCAATATATGCTAGACGGCTATAAGTCGGGAATTACTCCAAATCCAGACATCATGTGCAACCAGGAGATAAAATTCAAGCTTTTCTACGAGGCTGCAAAAGAGCGGGGTGCCGATTATATAGCGACCGGTCACTACGCCAGAGTTCTGGACTCTGGAAATCCAAAAATACAGACACAGCTACAAATGGCAGAGGACAGTAATAAAGATCAGACATACTTTTTGTACCGTGTGTCTGAAGAGGCTTTAGAACATACTTTATTTCCGATTGGACATTTGACTAAGCCTCAGGTTAGAAAAGAAGCAGAGAAGCGCAAACTAATCACAGCTAACAAAAAGGAATCAATGGGAATCTGCTTTGTTGGTAAAGTTGGAATCAGGGAGTTTCTAAGCCAATACGTAGAAACTGAACCCGGTGTGATTATTGACCAGAATGGCGTGGAAGTTGGTCAGCACGACGGTGCAATTTTCTATACAATCGGCCAGCGTCACGGATTAGATGTGGGCGGGGGTTTACCGTACTATGTCACTGGCAAGGACATGAAAAACAATAAAGTTTTTGTAACTAGTGAAATATCCGATGATAAACTCTGGTCAGACACAATAGAGGTAACGAACTGCCACTGGATAAATAATCCCATAGAAGTTGGCGCTAAGCTGAAAGTCCGAACTCGCCACAGGGCTCCTCTGGTTGACTGCGCTGTCTCCGAAATTACGGAATCAAAAGTTATTTTAAAGCTAAAAGATTCGCTCCGTGCCCTAACTCCAGGCCAATCAGCAGTACTTTATAAAGAAAATATCTGCCTCGGCGGTGGAATTATTGTATAGTTGAATTCGATGATTCCCGATAAAGCCAAAGTTGATGAATTACTAAGAAAATATGCTCCTGACGAAGAGCAGTACGAGTTGGTTTTAACTCATGGAAAAATTGTTGCAGAAATTGCTCTGGAGAGTGCAGGAAACTTAAAAGAACCAGTTAATTTAGAAGTTTTAGAAGCGGCTTGTTTACTGCATGACATAGGCTCATATCCGTTCTTAGGAGCATCACACCATCATGAAAATTATAAAAGATTATATTCGCTACATTCTGTATTAGGGGCAAAAATACTACAGGAAGAGAATGTGGACGAAAGAATCTGGAAGGCAGTTGAGACTCATGTGCTACTAGGCCTAACAGAAGCAGAGATAAGAGAAAGCGACAAGGCTCTTCCGTACAAAAACTACGAGCCAAAGTCCATCGAAGGACGACTTTTGTGCTATGCCGATAGATTTCATTCAAAAAAGCCAATATTTAACAGATTTGATACATTTCACGACAATATGCTGGCCACTTTTCCAAAGCAGGCGGAAAAGATGGAATTATGGGCTGTAGAATTTAGCAAGCCAAACGTTGAAGCATTGTCCAAGAAATATAATCATCCGATAAAGTAATCTGGTAGAATATAACAGATATGACCCAGTAGTGAGTCTTCTGTAGCTTACGCTGATTAAAGTTTAGATTAAAAATAAACTGAATAAGGTAATATTAGATAAATGTAATGATTAAATTAGTGTGAAACACACAGAAGGTCTACTACTGGGATGACAGCACAAGAAATTCGGAATGCGTATTTAAAGTTTTTTGAGGAGCGTGGACATGCGGTAGTTAAACGAGCGCCATTAGTACTTAAGGACGATCCCACCACACTGTTTACTGGCAGCGGCATGCAGCCGATGATCCCGTTTCTGCTCGGCGAGCCGCATGCAGAAGGCAAGCGAATTGTTGATAGCCAGACATGTTTACGCGCCCAAGATATTGATGATATTGGTGATAATCGTCATACGACATTTTTTGAAATGCTTGGGAACTGGAGCATGGGCGATTATTTTAAAGAACAGCAGATTGAATGGATGTTTGAATTTTTGTCCGAAGTTGTTGGACTGGATATGGACAAAGTATATATCACCTGTTACATCGGTGA
>CAZTWI010000043.1:0-5747 GCA_964617685.1 uncultured Candidatus Saccharibacteria bacterium
AGACACGGTTATGGGAATGTCGCTTTATTACGGCGGACATATGACTCACGGTTTAAAAGTAAATTTTTCTGGAACACTTTATAACTCAGTACAATATACAACCGACAAAGACGGATTTATGGATTACGAAGCAATTGCTAAGCTTGCCCGTCAGCATAAACCCAAGCTGATAATGACTGGTACGACTGCATATCCAAGGATTATTGACTGGCAGAAGATGCGTGAAATTGCTGACGAGGCGGGTGCATTTTTGGCAGCCGACATCTCGCATATCAGCGCCTTAATTGTCGCAGGAGTGCATCCAACTTCCGTTGGAGTTGCAGATGTTAGTATGACTACAACACATAAAGGTTTGCGTGGTCCAAGAGGAGCGATAATACTTGCAAATGGTAATTCGTCCAATCCACTCAAAAAGCCTGAGAGATCTGTAGAGAATATACCGTCATTGATTGATAGGGCAGTTATTCCAGGTCTGCAAGGCGGTCCCCATAATCATCAAACTGCTGCTATCGCTGTTGCTTTGAAGCAGGCGCTCCATCCAGATTTCAAACTCTATGGGCAACAAATTGCTAAAAACGCCAAAGTTTTGAGCGAAGAATTAATGGCTAAAGGTTTTAATCTTGTAACTGGCGGAACAGACAATCATTTAATGGTTATTGACTTGAGCAACAAAAATATAAGCGGCAGGGAAGGTGAGAAAGCTTTAGGGTTAGCTGGTATCACAGTCAATAAGAATACTGTACCGTTTGATCCGCGTTCTCCGTTCGATCCAAGCGGAATCCGCTTGGGCACACCAGCCCTAACAACCCGCGGGATGAAAGAAATTGAAATGAAGCAAATAGCAGAATGGATTGAAGACGCGCTAAATCATCAAACAGATGAAAAATATTTGAGCGATCTCCACACAAAAATTACAGAATTCACGAAAGATTACCCGCTGCCTAATTGATATTAATCGGGTCCCCGAGTACTGTTTGCTCGCCGATTAAATAGATATTAAATATGGCTTTATTTCTAGCAAGTATTTCACGCCATCTTTGTCCGATTTGTAGACCGCTAGACGATATGCCGGAACTTTCAACACCGTAAGAATTGATCCCAAAATGTTCGCATAAATATATTGCTCTTGGCAAGTGGGTTGCTTCTGATATTAGAAGCGCATCTGAAATTCCGAAAACTTTTTTAGCTCGTTCACAAGTTTCATAAGTACTTCTTCCCGCGTAATCCAATTCTATTTTTTCTGGATCAGTACCTAGTTCATTCACAAGGTAGTTATACATAACCAGCGGTTCGTTGTAGGATAGTGTCCTGTTGTCGCCTGATAACAAAAGCTTGTTGACGTAACCTTTATCAAGCAGTGCTTTCGCTGTCAGAAGCCGGTCTCTTACTAAAGGAAGCGGTTCACTATCACCTACGCCTCCCCCAAAGACAATTCCAATTTCTGAGTTTAGGTTAATTTTAGATAGTCTCGGGTCGTCAATAGTATATACTTGTCCGGAACTCTTTTGAATTACTACAAAACTGGCAATCGTGTAGGTAAACACGAGCGCAATCCCAAGCAGTAGTAGTTCCATATAATGAGAAATAACTGTTTTTTTAAATTGATTCATAACAAATTATCTGAAGTCGCCAAGTATTTGAGCTTCAGGTTGCAAATCTACGTTTAGTTTACTCTTGCATGTCTTTTGAATATGAGTAATTACATTGAATATATCTTGAGCTGTCGCCCCGTTCAAAGCCTCGATTTTAAGCAGGTTCTGATCGTTAAGTTTTACATTGTCCCAAGCATGTCCACGCCTAAATCCGCAAGCTAGCATGACATGTGCAGCCGATACCCTATCGGCCTTGCCTCCGTGTACTTTATTCATATTCTGGATTTCGGTTTTTGTTTTGCCGGTCTCGTCATAACTTATTATTTGCTCAGCTTGCTTGGGGGTTACTTCCGGGTTTCTAAAGAACGATCCAACAGTTCTTGAATAACTTGGGTTATTCGGATGCCAGATGGATCCAGCTTTGATTCTTGTTTCAATAATAATTTTTCTTCTGTCGTTTAGATTGTTTATATCTAAGCCAAGTTCATTTGCCGTATCAAGTGTTTTTTGATAAGTAAGATCATTCAATTTTTCCCGGCTTAATTTTAGGCAGGCTTTAATTATTACAAAGTTGCTATGGTTTTCTTGAAACAGGGAAGATTTATAGCCCCATGTTAATTCTTCACTTGTTAACCGTTTAATATTCTGCTTGTTTTTGTCCCAAACATCTATCCATTTAACCACTCTCCCAATTGATTGTCCGTACGCAGCAATATTTATGAATAATGCCCCGCCAACCGAACCTGGTATTTCACTAAGTAATTCTATGCCCCATAATCCATTTTCAATACTTGTCTGTACAACCTCATCCCACCAGACACCCGCATCAACTGTTATCTCGTTCTCATTAATACTCAATTTTCCACCCTTGTTACAGATTACTAATCCAGTAAGCCCGGAATCAGAAATAAGAACATTGCTTCCGTATCCAAGGATCTGGATTTCTTGATTTTTGTTGGATTCCAAGGCTTCAAGCAGCTCAACTGAATTTTCTGTAATCACAAAAAACTCAGCAGCCCCGCCAACTCCAAAAGAAGTGTAATCTGCAAGTTTAATGTTGTTTTCTACCTTCGTAGCCATTAGCTAACAGTATACCTTTATTTAAAAAGTATGTCGCGTGTACTAGCTATATGGAGTAAAATAGAACGTATGAGTGATAAAAGCAATACCCCATATCAATCATTTGGTGAAGTTTTGAGAAAACTAAGATCAAAAGCCGCCAAAACTCCGGCTGAAGTTTCAAGTGCAGTTGAGATTGATGAAGCTCGGCTAAAACAATATGAAGAAGGCGAGCAAAGACCGTCTGAGGACATACTTATACTGTTAATCCAACACTTTAATTTGAAAGATGATCAGGCGAGTGAACTATGGAAACTAGCAGGCTACACAGGCGAACCGGAAGAGGATCAGTATTTTATGAATGATGATCTTGGCAATGCCCAATCTATGACGGTTGGCGTAACTGCTCATGATGCCAGAATTGTTTATACTGACATGATTCAGGTTATGGTAAACAACTACGGTGTCATCGTAAACTTTATGCAAGGTGCTGGACCGGGAAGTCAGCCGATGGCAGTCTCAAGAGTAGGAATGAGCAAAGAACATGCTAGAAGCGTATTGGAAGTGTTGCAAAAAACTTTAGATCAGGCTGATAATCCGCCTGCGCCAAAGCGGCTTAAATAGGATTTTCTCTTCAAACCCACAAACCCAATGAAGATTGACTCAATAGAAGAAGCAGAAGAAATTCTGCAAAATTATATTCCAAATGTATCTAAATACAACGGTGATGACTTATCTTTAGACCGAATGTATCCAATGCTTGAAGCTTTAGGGAATCCTCATGAAAAGTTAAAAATTATTCATATTGCAGGAACCGGCGGAAAGACCTCTACCGCTTATTTTATTACTTCAATTTTGGTCAATTCAGGACTAAAAACTGGTCTCACTGTATCGCCGCATGTTGATAGTATTACAGAAAGAATACAAATAAACTCAGTGCCTTTGTCAGAACACGATTTCTGCAGGTATTTGGGCGACTTTTTGGAAATAATCTCAGATACGAATCAAAAACCAAGCTACTTCGAACTCCTAATAGCTTTTGTGTATTGGGTATTTGCAGAGGAACAAGTCGATTATGCCGTTATCGAGACTGGTATGGGCGGACTCCTGGACAGTACAAATGTTGCAGAAAGATCTGATAAAGTTTGCGTAATTACAGACATTGGCTTTGATCACATGCATGTACTAGGCAATACGATTAGTGAAATAGCCTTTCAAAAAGCTGGCATAATCCATGAGGGAAATCAGATATTTATGTACGGTCAGACTTCTGAAGTAATGGATCAAGTAATGAAGGTTGTGAAACAAAAAAATGCTAATTTGCAGATTATCCAAGATACAGATTTGCATCAGAGCGGCATTGAAAATGCGAGTGCACCATTATTTCAGAAGAGAAATTGGAATTTGGCCAGGCAAGTTTGTTTATTTGTTTCCAAGAGAGACGAGTGGCCGTTAGGCAATGTGCTCAACACGCTACAGTTAACCGTACCAGGCAGAATGGAAACTGTTGAACTCAAAGATGGCACGATATTAATTATGGATGGCGCGCATAATGGTCGGAAAATAGTTAGTTTTACAGAGAGTTTTAAAGAAAAATATCCAAACCGGAAAACTGCGGTCTTATTAGCGTTGAAAACAGGCAAAGAATATATAGAAGTAATTGATATTTTGTCTGGTATTGCTAATTCGTTTATTTTTACAACTTTTAGCACCAGCCAGGATTTACCTGCTGTTTCCCAGGATCCTGAAATTCTAAACAAATATTCTAAACAGAAAAAAATTCCATCAAAAGTTATCGTAGAATACGACTTGGCTTACAAAGAGTTATTAAAAAGCGCTTCGGAGATTAAGTTGATAATCGGGTCGTTTTATTTATTAGGTCAGATAAGAAAAATATTATAATTTGTTTCAATAAAAAATTAAGAATACAATAAGCTTAACTAATTGGAGACCAGGCATGAAAAGAAGGAGTATTGTAGGAGTAATTTTACTCCCGTTTGTTACGCTTGGTATCTACGTCCTGTATTGGTTTGTCAGCACAAAGCGGGAATTGAATAGAAAAGGCGCATCTATTCCAACTGCCTGGCTATTAATTATCCCGTTGGTAAATATTTGGTGGCTATGGAAATATTTTGAAGGTGCTGAACACGTATCAGAAGGAAAGATTAATGGAGTTTTGGTTTTTCTATTGGACATATTTGTTACAAGCCTGGTCTCTATGATTATCTGTCAGCTTGAATACAACAAAATGGATGCCAGCGTTGTGATAGCGGATGGTAATATTACGGCAGATTCGTCTACTCAACAGTTAGCTCAAGAGTTACCAGCAGAACAGCCGCCACAAACACCACCGACAATTCCTACAGTTTAGTTTAATAAATCAAGGAGACACAAATGATAGTATTACTAGCTCGTTTAACTTTAAGTGTTCTTGCTAATGCGGCCGGTTTGCTGGCGGCTAATTTCCTAGTTAGCGGATTTTCAATTAATGGAGCCTCATTCGTAATCGCTGTTGTAATATTTTCGCTAGCCACAACAATATTAGGACCCTTGATTGTTAAAATAGCATTATCAAGCGCTCCTTATCTAATGGGTGGAATTGCCCTTGTAACTACTTTTGCAGGGTTATTGATAACTAATCTTGTTAGTGATGGTATTTCTATAGAAGGCGTATCTGCTTGGGTTTTTGCAACTTTTGTCGTCTGGATTTTTTCTATTATAGGGAGCTTATTACTGCCGCTTATATTATTTAAGAAAACATTAGATAAAAACAAAAAGTCTGAAGCCTAAGTTTTCATAGAAGACTATAGTTGCAACTCTAGTTAGAGTACTATCTATGGCTATTTGTTCTTGGGATTATTAGGGTTTGTGCCGAACGGATCCAAAATATTGGTAGCAATACTCATTGCTTTGCCTCTTAAGCTTTGACGTTTGGTTTTTTCAGCTTCGATTTTTTCATGAAGTTTGCGCATTGCTTTATTCGGGGTAGAATCCTCATGAAGCTTTTTAAATTGTTCGGTGATTTCCAATAATTCTTCATCAGAAATGTCTTCCAAACTTACGAATGTATCTCTTGCTTTCTTATGAGACCTAATC
>CAZTWI010000044.1:0-824 GCA_964617685.1 uncultured Candidatus Saccharibacteria bacterium
ATACTAACGAGGTGCGTCGGTGGTGGAGTACACACGACCCGTTGTTTGAAACCCAGCATATTGTACTGGAGGCGTCAGTTCAACTCCATAACCAGGACAGTTCTTATTTGCATGGAGTACAGCTGGATCATGCTGAAGACGTCATTACAATGGCCAAATCTGCTAGCTGTATATTGTCTGAGCTGGTCGCTGGCACTGATCCGCTTGAAATGTCGTACAACTATAAGCTGCGTGAACCTGATAATACAAAACTCGACTACAATAAGGTGTTGGATTTTTTATACGCAAAACTACAGGAAAAAGATGCGTATTCCATTCAGGAACTAGAGAACCTGGCACTAGCTCAAGAACTTATCGAAGGAGCCACGCAATATATGGCACAAGGTTTCCGTGAGGGGTGGTATGTCGCGGACGGCAAGACCACTGAGCAAACTCAACACATACTAGAGACTCAGGCCGCTATATCAGAGTACTCCGCTGATTTACTACGTGTCCTTACGTACGCACAGGAACCGCAAGAGCCCGCTACTTCAGAAGAAATATTAAATGCAGACCATCTGAGACTTATTGGACTTCACGCAAGCATTCACAGATCCGCCTACTATGAAAGTACCTCTGATGCTGAACGTTATGAAGGATTCGAGATTGATATAAGCGACAAAGACAGGAAGCTGCAATTCGGAAACCTTGTCGCAGACTTTCAAAAGCTGTTTGACAATCCGGACAGCACAATGTGGCAACGTCTACGTCAGCCTCACATCAAAGGTTCGTTGCATGAGGCGCTCTGGTTTCTAGATACAACTGTATTGAAGCTTGCTTACCCT
>CAZTWI010000044.1:834-1805 GCA_964617685.1 uncultured Candidatus Saccharibacteria bacterium
GGACCTCCCGGCGCTGGGAAAACGATGCTTGCCGTTTGGCAAGCATCGCAAAGCGCAAACCATCCAACCATCGGTAAACCTACTTGGAACCGAGCCTACGACTATACCATTCGTAAAGGCGATGATATGCACTTTTTCCAACTTAAGTCGTCCAGACAAAAGGGCAAATTTCACGAAAAAGTCTACCATCCGGCAATCATTTCCTTAGAAGAGGATAACTTCATGGAGCTACAGCCAAAACGTTTGCGAGCAAAGCTACACGCTTACATGCAGTTACTTGATGAGGACTTTCCTCCTGAAAAAACTGAAGCTGTTTTAGATAAATATGTCATGGATACAGCTTGGTTCGCCATGGACTCATGCAGAGCTGATCTACAAAGCCGTCAAGCAATAATTAAAAAGTTGCTGACAGATCACTATCTACCTGGCTTTAAGCAACACATGATGAATAAACCCAGAAACCGTGCTGAACGCCGTGCAGCAGAACGTGCTAACCGTAAAAAGAAGCGGCTCAACCCGTAGATAGCAAACAACTGGCTAGAAAGAAGTTGTTCCTGCAGAAATTGTTGAAACGAAGCTTCAGATCTCTTGCCAATATCAATCAAAAAGGAGTCCAAAAGGACTTCATTTTGATTGGTGCGGATGAGTAGGACTTGTCTTAAAATGCTCACTCGGCAACATTTCGTGGAACGAAATGCTCGTTCGGCCAAGCATTGCAACCTCAATATGCCGCAGGCATATATCGACCAGGGTTCAAGTCTTTAAAATCATACCAAATTAAAACAGCCCAAAAGGGCTGACTTAATTTGGTGCGGATGAAAGGACTTGAGAATCGTCGCTTGCTTAGTCGACAAGTTGACAAGTGACGCTCCTACTCAGAGTGTCTCAGGCACTCTTCCCCTACGGTTCAAGTCGTTCTCCGACAAAACAACAAGCCGACCACAGGGGTCGGCAGATTGTTTTGGTGCGGA